>WHTS01000002.1:67760-161096 GCA_009377585.1 Betaproteobacteria bacterium | reverse complement strand
TGCGGGTAAAGGCCCCATACGACACCCGGTGCGGGCGCCGCCACCGCGGCGTTCGATACGGCGGCCATGCGCTCAGCCGCCCGGGTTGAAGTGTCTCAGCAGCGCCTGCCGCAGTCGCCGGCCCCATTGCTGCGCGAGCGGTGCAGCACCGAAGTCGAAGCGAACCCATGCGCGCTCGCCAGCACGGCCGGAGGCGACATCGGCCGGCAGGCGCACATCGAGCACCACTACGGCATCGAGCGGCGTCGATTCGTCTTCGGCATCCGGGTCGGTGAGGATGGTGCCGCCATTGCGTGTGCTGAGCGCCGCGCTCGGCAGGCGCTTGCCGGCTGCGTGCGAATCGCGCTCGAGCTGCGCGCGAACCGGTGCACCGAGGTTTCCGGCCAGCTGCGCGGTGACCGTGCGCGTGTGCGCCTTGAGCGGCGCGGCTTCGTCCTGCGGTACGGCGACACGCACGATGCGGCCTTGGTCCGCGAGCACCTGGCCGAGCAGCTCGCCCTTGCGGACATACGTCCCTTCCAGATCGCTCTGCCAGGGCATGACCAGCCGTCCCGCGACCTGGGCGCGCACGCGCAACGCATCGATGCGTTCCTCCGCGCGCTCGAGCTCCGCCCGGGCCTGCGCCAGCGCCTCGGCCGCGTCCTGGGCCTTGTTCGCATCCGTGCGCAGGGCACGGAAGTGCTCGGTCTCGAGCGCCCCGATGCGCGCGCGCAACCGAACCGCTGCGGCGACCAGCGCGGGATTGCGCAGCTCCATGACGATATCACCGGCGCCTACTTGCGCGCCATCGCGAACCGGCGTGGCGACGACGAAGCCGTCGGCGTGCGCACGCACCTGGGCGTCTTCGGGCACCCACACCACGCCTTGGGCGACGGCCGCGAACGGCATCGGAACGAGCGTCAGCAGGGCCACGAACGCGCTCACCGACACGGCGAGCGCGACGGCGGCGCGAAACCCGGCGGCACGCCCTGGCGCGCTGGGACCGAATGCGTTTCGAAGCAGGCGCAGCGGTGCGGACAGCAACTGTGCTCCCACGAGGGCCAACAGCAGCGTGCCCAACACGAACGAATACGTACCGGCCCAAAGCACGATCGCGCAGGCCAGGCCGATGCGATAGAGCCACGACAGCGGCGCATAGAGCTCGAGCCAGACCCGCTCGCCGCGCGCAGCCACGATCGGCTCGGCCGGCGGCAGCCGCAGCAGCGCAGCCTGCATGCGCTCCAGCCAGTACCGTGCGCTGCGGCCGGCGAGGTTGGGCAGCTGCAGTGCGTCGGTCAACGCGTGGTAGCCGTCGAAACGGATGAGCGGGTTGGCGTTGAAGAGCAGGGTCGAGATCGCGCCGATGAAGGCTGCGACAAAGGCGATGTCACGGCCGAGCCCGGGCTCGAGCGCGAGCCAGGCGGCCAGGCCGAGCGCGGCGATCCACAGCTCGGCCATGATGCCCGCCGCGCTCGTCAGCACGCGCTGGCGTGCTTTGGGCAACGCCACTGCGGCGCTGCCGTCGACGAAGGGAACCGGCATGGCGACGAGCAGCGTGATGCCCCACGCGGGTACGGCGCCGCCCCAGCGGCGGATCGCCAGGCCGTGCGCGAGCTCGTGCACCGCCTTGATGATCGGGTAGAGGACGAGCGCGATGAGGATGTAGCGCGGCGTCGCCAGCCACTTGGCGGCGTGCGCGAAGAGCGCATCCCAGTGGGCGGCGGCCAGCGCGACGCCCACGCCGACGCAAGCGGTCCAAAGCAACAGAACGGGCCAGCGGAACAGCCACTGGCCCAGGGGAGCAAGCGCCGCGAGCAGCCGCGTCGGATCGCCCAGCGGGATGCGGAAAGCGAGCGGATTTCGCGCCGGTGCGCGCGACCGGGCGCTTTGCTCCTGGTATTGGCGATAGGCGGCGTCGAAATCGGCCGAACGCTCGCATTGCAGCAGTCCGCGCTCGTGCAACTGCGCGAGGATACCGATGCACTCGTCCTGGGTCGGCGCATCGTCGCCGAGCTCCGCGCAAGCGGCATCCCAGACCTGCTGCACGCTGTGCGTTGCTGTGAGACGGCCGGCGATCGCGTAGGCGGACCGGTTCAGGCGCAGGCTGCGGCCGTTGCGCGGATCGATCAACAGGTGCCAGACTTCGCCCCGGCAGGGCTGGCGCTCGATGCGCACCCGATCCGCGATGCCCGGCCGCAACGCGCTGACGCGATACCAGAGACTGCTGAAGACCGAGGCGGTCACGGCCATCCGGTCCACGACCAAAGGGTGAGACGCGCCCAGTCGAGGGCGCGGCGCGACCAGCTCGCCAGCAGCGGGCGCTTACCCGCTTCGATCTTGGCCACGCCCTGCAGGCCGGGACGCAACTCGCCGCTCGTACCCAGGAGCTCGGCCTCGACCTCGAACACGTTTTCGCCGTCGGCGACGACGGCGATCGGACTCACCCGCACAACCCGAATGGAAAGCGACTCCCATGGCAGGGCGGACAGCGCGAGGCTGCCTTCCCGAGCCGGGGCGATCGCGGCGATGTCGCGCTCGTCGACCCGCACGATCACGCGGAAGCGCTCCTCCGAAGCGACCGTGACCAGCGGTGCGCCGAGCTCGACCGGGGCGCCCACCGACTGGCTGAGATCGCCGGCGACCACCATGCCGTCGAACGGCGCGACGATCTGGACACGCTCCAGGCGGCTGCCGACGAGCTCGAGCTGCGCCTTGGCCTCCGCGGCGCGCGCCATGTGCACCACGGCCTGCGCTCGATCGCCGCGCGCTATGGCGTGCGCATAGGCATTCTCGTGCTGATCGAGCTGGCCAACGAGCTTGCGCTGTTCGAGCCGCAGATCCCGATCGGCCAGCTCCACCAGCAATTGGCCGCTCGTCACCCGGTCGCCGGGACGAACATGCACCGCTTGCAGGTAGCCCTCGAGCGAGGCCACCAGTGCCCGTTGCACCGAGCCTTCGACCCGGGCGCGCCCGCCGATGTACGAGGGTGCCGGCATCAGCGCCGCCAGCGCGAGCAGCAATAGCGCGGCGGCGAAGCCAAGACGCTTGATGTATCCGTCGCCCTGCTTGCCGAGCGCCAGCCAGACGCGCACTGCCGCGGCGATGCGCGCGCCAAGCGGTTGCTCGTCGAGCCAGCGCAGATGCAATACCGGTCCGACCAGACAGAGGAGGTGTTCCAGTTGCTCGATTTCGGCGCGCTCGAACCGGTTCCGCCCGCGCCGCTCGAGGCAGATCACGCCGACGGCTTTCCCGCGATGCATGAGCACGATGCTGCAGGCGCTGCCGCCGAAGCGGCGGACCAGGCCGCTGTGCGCGGCCGCTATGCGCGAAGGTCCGTCGCAGTCCGGCACGCAAACCGTCACACCGTTGGCAAGCGTTTCTTCCATCGCGCTCGCAAGCTCGCGATCGTTCGCCACGTTGGCGCCCGGCTGGCCATGGGAGACGGCGACCAGCTCGACGGCGTCGCGGTGGCGCACGCCGAGGCTTACGCGGTCGCAACCCAGGCGCTCGGCCAGCTCGGTGACGAACGCGCAAGCGGCCGGCGCAAAGCCGTCCGCGGCGAGCACTCGGGCCTGCAGTGCCGCCAGGTGTTCGAACATGCGAACGCCTGCGGCAGGGGATGCGGCCGAGTCGACGGGAAGAGAATCGGGTGCAGCCATCGGCAATTCCGCAATAGCGCCGGACGAACACCGGCCGGTCGCTTGCAATGTCGGCTCGAGCTGCTGATTTCTTGAGCAGCGCGAAGCGACGAAGCGTTGCGCAGACCGCGCTGCGTGGACATGACACCTGCGGCGAACGCATCCGGTCGTGCCGAGCCCGCCTCGGCGTCGGTTCGCCCCGACCAACCGTAGGCCGCCGCCGCGGCGGCGATGGGGACCCTTCCGCGATCGTCCGGCCTGGCCTATGATGCGTGCAGGCGCGGGCGTGGCTCGCGCATCTGACCCGTGACTTGCGTACACGTGTGAGGAGATCGTATGGGAATCACCGTAGAGCAGTTCTCCGCAGATTGCAGCCGCATCCTGAATGCCGAGCCGGGACCGGCGGGGCGCGAGAAAGTATGCGAATTGCTGCGTAATGCCTTGAAGGACGAAAACTTCGTTGCGTCGACGCTTACCGACGACGTGCCCGAGCGCAAGATCCTGTACGAAGATCCGAAGCAGGGCTTCGTCATCCTGGCGCACCACTACCAGGGCGCCAAGGAAAGCCCCCCGCACGATCACGGTCCCTACTGGGCGATCTACGGCCAGGGTCGCGGCGAGACGCACATGTCCGATTGGGAGCTGCTCGAACCGGCCAGCGAGGAGAAGCCCGGCAAGGTGCGCCGGAAGCGCACTTACTCGCTCGCGCCCGGCATGGCCTACCTGTACAACGAAGGCGATCTGCACTCGCCGAGCCGCGCCGGCAGCACGCGCCTGATCCGGATCGAAGGCAAGAACATGGAGAAGGTGAAGCGGCTCAAGTACGAAGCGGTCTGATCGAGCTCTGCCGCACGCGAGTTACCGCGGTCGCGTCCGCCGCCCTCGCAAGCAGGATTTGCGCTGGTCAGGTCTGACGGACGCTCTTCTCGCCCTGGATCAGAGCGGCGCGACCGCGAACAACAACGTCAGGATGTTGCGGTCGTTGGCGCGGCGATAGGCAGCGCTGCTGGCGAGACTGCGGATCAGGGGGATGCCCTGGCCGCCGATGCAGTCCACCGCCGGCGTCTCGGCATGGAAATCGAGCGCGAGTGGATCGAAGGCTGCGGCGGCGTCCTGGTAGGTCAGGCACAGCGCGCCGGGCCCAGGCAAGGCATGCAGCCACACCGGATGGTCGCATTCGCCCCGGTAGCCGTGGCGGACGGTGTTGGTGAAGAGCTCCTCGATCACCAGTTCGATCCGCAAAGCCGCGGGCGCAACGATCCCGGCATCGCGACATGCCTGGCGCACGCAACCCAGGATTTCGGGTAGCGCGCTCATGCGAGCCGAAAAGCGGCGGGTGTCGGACCGATCGCTCATCGCGGTATTAGAGCAACCGTCCCGGGGAGGCGCAATGTCGAGAATATGGGCTGCGTTGCTGCTGTGCGCGCTGAGCGCCTTGGCGGCGGCCGCGGAGCAGAGCGCGGATTACGCCGGCGTGGTCAAGATCGCGAAGGGCGAGGTGGCGATCGAGCGCTCCGGGGCGAAATCGCCCGCCACGCCCGGCGTACGCGTTCAGTCCGGCGATCGGATCGTCACCGGCCGCGACGGCCAGGTCGGCATCACGCTGCGCGACAACACGTTGCTTTCTGCCGGGCCGAACTCGTCCCTGGCGCTCGATCAGTTCGCGTTCGACTCGACCACCCATGCGGGCGCCATCGATGCGTCGGTGCAGCGCGGGACGGTGGCAGTGGTCTCGGGCAAGATCGCGAAGCAGTCGCTCGAGGCGGTACGGTTCCGTACTCCGAACGCCATTCTCGGCGTGCGCGGCACGTCGTTCGTGATCGACGCGGGCGCGGGCGAGCGCTGATGGACCCGATATTGCCGATCGTGATCTTCGGTGCGCTGATCGCGATTTTCGGCAACGACGAGTCGACGCCTCCAGCGCCGCAGGAACGCGTCGTGCTCTTGCCCGAGCGCGACGGGAGCGCAACCGCAGTCACCGTGCGTACCCAGCGCGGCGAGGCGATCCTCGATCGCCCCTATGCCGCTACCGACGTGTTCACCGGCGGTGCACTGGCACGCGTGGACGAATCGGCTGCGTCGGTGCAAAGCCGCTTCGGCGCGGCGCTGGCGGCGCAGCCTCCGCCACCGGTCTCGTTCACGATCTATTTCGTTTTCGATACCGACGAGCTGACGGCGGCCTCGCGCGCGCAGTTCGACCGCATCAAGGCCGAGTTGGCGACGCGACCGGCGCCGGAGATCGTCGTCATCGGGCATACCGACCGTGTGGGGAGCGTGCCATACAACGACGAGTTGTCGCTCAAGCGCGCCCAAACCGTGCGCGGCGCGCTGCTTCAGGCCGGCATCGAGCCGGGCGGCATCGAGGTGGCGGGACGCGGTGAGCGCGAGCCCGCCGTGGCGACCGCGGACGAAGTCCACGACGAGCGCAACCGGCGGGTCGAGATCACCGTGCGCTGAGGGCGGCATCCGGGCCGAGCCAGCGCAGCACGAGCAGGGTCAGATCATCCGAAGCGGGCGCACCGGCGACGAACGCGCCCACGTCCGCGCGCACGGCTTCGACCGTCGCGCCGGCACTCGTGTCGGCGGAGAGCCGCTGCAGGCATTGCGCGAGCCGCTCCTTGCCATACAGCGTTCCGGCCGGATTCTCGGCTTCAGCGATGCCGTCGGTGAAAAGGACCAGCAGATTGCCCGGCTGCAGGCGCCAATGCTGGCTGCGGTATTCGAAGGTCTCCAGGGCACAGAGCGGCGGCCCCGATTCCGCTCGGTCGAGCTGGCAGGCCTCGCGCCCGTCGTAGACGAAGGGCGTTTCATGGCCGGCCGTCCAGTAGGTGAGCTCGCCGCTGTCGACCTCCAGGACTGCGGCAAACGCGGTCACGAACATCGATTCCGGGTTGTCGCGCGAAAGCTCCGTGTTCACCTGCGTGAGCAGCCTTGCGGCCTCGTCGCCCGCGCGCAGCGCCACGCTCTTGGTGAGCGCCTTGGTGATGAACATGAACAGGCTTGCCGGGATGCCTTTGCCGGACACATCGGCGATATGGAAGAAAAGGCGATCGCGATCGAGCATGAAGAAATCATAGAGATCGCCGCCGACGGTCAGGGCCGGCTCGACGGCGGCGGCCAGCTCGAAGCGCCGCTCGTGCGGAAAGCTCGCTTCGCTGCGCGGCAGGCTGCCGAGCTGGATGCGTCGCGCGGCTTCCAGCTCGCCGGCCACGCGCGCCGCCGCTTCGCGCGCCGCGCGCAGCGACCGCTGGCTCATGCGTCGGTCGTGGTCGGCCTTCGCCAGCGCGGCGGCGACCAGGGTCGCGAACACCACGGATAGCGCCACTGCGAGGCTCGCCGCATCGAACAATAGTCCCGTCCACACGAACAACGCGAACCCCAGCGCGATGACCAGCAGCAGGGTTGCTCCGAGCAGGAAGAGCGCGCCCTGGCGGCGCATTGTGGGCGTTGCCCAGACGAGCAGCCCCCCGAGCAGGAGCAGGCTGGCAGCCTCGGCAGCCGGCATCCAGTGCGGTCGTTGCAGAAAGCGCCGCTCGTGGAAGCTTTCGACGATTTGGGCATGCACTTCGGTGCCTGGCACGGTTTCCGCACGCGGCGTGACGCGGTGGTCCACCAGGGCGAGCCCCGTGATGCCGATGATCACGATCTTGCCTTGCAGTCGCGCCGTCGCGGGGCCCGATGCGGATTCGGCCGCGAAAACATCGAGCGCCGAGACATAGCGCTGCGGCGCCGGGCGGCTGAAATGCAGCCACATCTCGCCGCCGGGCTGGGTCGGTACGTGCAGATCGCCGACGGAAACCGAGGCCACGGCGCCCTCGTGCACGTCGACCACCACCGCCGGCGCGCCGCTTGCCACCCGCACCAGCTCGAGCGCAAACGCGGGCAGCAGGGCGACACCATCGGTGCTCACCAGCGGCACGCGTCGCAGGACGCCGCGCTCGAGGTCCGCGTTGATGATGCCCTGGCCGGAAGCCGCGCGCTGGAAGCGAGGCAGGCTCGGAAGCGTGGCGCGATACTGGCGCAGCGGCTCACCGATCGGACCGCCTTGCACGACGACCGGCGTCTTGGTGAGCAGGATCGTGTTATCGAGCGGCGCCGCAGTATCGGCGCCGGCGACGCCCAACACGACCGGATGGCGCGAGATGGCCGCGGCCAGCCGCGCGTCGTTGGGCGGGATGGTGGCGAGCGCTGCGATGACATCCGCATGGGCAGGATCCAGGCGTGGAATCAGCGCCTCGGGCGAGGTCTGATCGGGCTCGGGCATGATGATATCGAGCCCGATCGCGCTTGCTCCGGCGGCGCCGATGCGTTCGATCAGCTCGGCCAGGCGCGTGCGCGGCCAGGGCCACTGGCCGAGCCTGCGCAAGGAAGGCTCGTCGATCTCGACGATGACAACGTCCTCGGAGCGGCGCTCGCGCGGCAGCGCGAACTGATAGAAGTCGAGCCAGGCCAGGCGCAGGCGCGTAAACGGCGAATAATCCGGCAGGCCGATCGGCAGGCTCAGCGTCGCGAGCACCAGGAGCGCGACCCGGCGGCCGCGACCGGCGCACGCGGCACGGATCGCCCTCGCAGCCACGCGCGTTATCAAAGGTCGAGCTCGAGCCCGTCGTAGGCCGAAATGACTTCCAGGCGATGGCCGTCGCGGGTGATTTCCTCGAAGCGGCGGGTTTCCTGCAGCACCTGGGCGATGCGCTGGTCGTCGTAGGCCGGCTCGTGATGGTACATGCACAGGCACCGAACCCGCGCCGCCTGGCACAGCTCGACGCCGACGATGTTGCTGGAGTGTCCCCAGTCGGCCTTGACCGAGATCGCATCGGCGAGCGCATACATGGCATCGAAAATCACCACGTCGGCGTCACGAAAGAATTCGATGAACGCGGCCCGCTCGTCCACGTCGCCCACCTTGTGCTCGGAGTCGGTCGTGTACACCAGCGACTTGCCCTGCGCTTGCACGCGATAGCCGTAGGAATCGCCTTCGTGGCGCTGCAGCTTGGGCGTAATCGCCAATCCGGCAATGGCGTGCGGCTTGCCGGGCTCGAGCCGGTCGAATTCGATGGTCGCGGCGAGCTGGGAAAAATCGACCGGAAAGCTGGGCGCGGCCTGCTGGCGCCGAAACGCCTCCTCCAGTACCGCATGACAGCCATGGATGACGATGCGATTGCCGGGAATGTACACCGGGGCGAAGAACGGGAACCCCATGATGTGATCCCAGTGTACGTGCGACATGAAGACGTGATAGGTCTGCGGCGCGCCTGCACCGTAGCGCTGCAGGAAGGATTGGCCGAGCGGGCGAGCGCCGCTGCCCATGTCGAAGACGACGTGCTCGGCGCCGCCGGTATCGAGCTCGACGCAGGACGAATGGCCGCCGAAGGTGCCGCGCACGTCGAACCCCAGCTCCTCGTCGACGTAGCGTTCGATTGCTTCGGAGGTGTCGAGACTGCGCCCGACGCTTCCGCTCAGGGCGGCGATGAGCTTGCGGCGGATCTGCGGCGCGGTCAACGAAACCGGGATCGATCCGCGCGTCCCCCAGAAACGGACCTTCACCCGCCGGCCCCTTCGCTGGCGAGCGCATCGTCGAGGCTGCGATAGATCCTGAACACCATGTCGAAGCGGCTGATCTCGAACACTTCGCGCACCATGGGGCTCAAAGCGGCGATGGCGATGCGTCCTGCTTGCGCCTCGGCCTGCTTGGCCGCCACCATGAGCGCGCGCAATCCGACGCTGCTGATGTAGTCCACGCCGCTCATGTCGACGATCAGCGCCTCTGCGCCGGCCCTGCAGCGGTCGAGGTGCGGCTGCAGCGCGGTAGCGAAAGCCTCGGCGCTGGCGTGATCGATCCGACCGGCCGGTGCAACGACGACGGCTCCGCGCTGGGCGCTTACGGTGAGCTGCATGCGGGCGGCTGCGGGATAATGATGGCGGATTATAGGCACAGCCGAACCGCGTCATGGGGCTCCCGTGCACACGCCCGTCAGATGATGCGTCCCGGGTAGCGCGCAGGGGCGGGTAACGAGGGCATCTGCGAGTCGTCACGCTTTCCGGTCCAAGATATTCCCGTATAATTAATGGCTTGCATGAACAATCTCGACCCGGGGTGAAGCAGCTACAATACGCTACAATCCATTGCGGTCTGCGGGGCTAATGGCGCATCCTATGGTGTGTTGCCAGGCTCCACGGACGCTTGCCAAGGAAGAAAGCAGCCTGATGGCCAATCGTAAGACGGTATACAACGAAGCCTCGTTCCGGGCGCTGAAGGGCCTGGAGCCGGTGCGGCAGAACCCCGGCATGTATACGCACGTCGTGCATCCGCTGCACATCGTGCAGGAGGCGATCGACAACGCGGTGGACGAAGCGCTGGCCGGCTTCGGCCGCCGTATCGTGGTGACGGTGTACAAGGACGGCTCGATCGAAGTGGTCGACGAAGGCCGCGGCATTCCCGTGGGGATTCACCCCGAGGAGGGCAAGCACGTGGTGGAGATGGCCTTCACCATGCTGCATGCCGGCGGCAAGTTCGACAAGGAAGGCAACGAGTCGGCCTACGTGATCGCGGGCGGCCTGCACGGGGTGGGGGTCGCAGTGACCAATGCGTTGTCGAAGCGGCTCGAAGTGACCGTGTACCGCGAGGGCGCGAAGCATGTGATGGCGTTCGAGGACGGGGAGGTCGTCGAGAAGCTGAAGAGCGCCAAGGGTAAGGAATTCGAGCGTCGCACCGGCACGGTCGTGCGTGCCTGGCCCAATCCGAAGTACTTCGACAGCCCCAATATCCCTCAAGGCGAGCTGGAGCACCTCATCCGCTCCAAGGCTTATCTGCTGCCCGGCCTCACGACCGTGCTGCGCTTCGAAGGCAAGGAGGGCTTCGAAGAGAAATCGTGGACGTTCAAGGGCGGGATGGCGCAGTACTTCGATGCCATGCTGGGCGGGCGCGAGCTGGCGGCGCCGCTCTTCACCGGGGAGCGCTATTTCGACGAGGACCCCAAGGAGCAGTCGGCCGAGATCATGCCGGGCGAAGGCGCGGCCTGGGCGTTGGGTTTTTTGGCCTTCGGCGATACCTTTACCGAGAGCCATGTCAATCTCATCCCGACCCGTTCGGGCGGCTCGCACGAGCTCGGGTTTCGCAACGGCATCTTCGATGCTTTGCGTGCCTTCATGGATACTCGCAGCATCACCCCCAAAGGCGTGAAGCTGGTGGCCGACGACATGTGGTCGCGCGCCTGCTTCACCCTTTCCGCCAAGATCGTGCGCACGCAGTTCCACGGCCAGACCAAGGAGAAGCTCACCACCAAGCACGCCGTCCGGCTGCTCGAGCTGTGCGTGCGCGACGCCTTCGAGCTGTGGCTCAATGCGCACCCCGAGGACGGCAAGCGCATCGCCGAGCTCGCGGTGGAGCAGGCGATGAACCGGCTGCGCAAGGGGCAGAAGTACGAGCGCAAGAAATCCTCCGGCGTGGCCACCCTGCCCGGAAAACTGGTCGACTGCGCCTCGGGCGACACCTCGCGCAACGAGCTTTTCATGGTCGAAGGCGATTCGGCGGGCGGCTCGGCCAAGGAAGCACGCGACAAGGATACCCAGGCGGTGCTGCCGCTGCGCGGCAAGGTGCTCAACACCATGAGCAAGGATTCGCGCACGGTGCTCGCCAACAAGGAGCTGCAGGCGATCGCCACCGCGATCGGCGTCGATCCGCACGGGTTCGACGATACGCCGGACCTGTCCGGCCTGCGTTACGGCCGCGTCATCGTCATGACCGATGCCGACGTCGACGGCGGCCACATCCAGGCGTTGCTGCTGACCTTCTTCTTCATGCACTGCCCGAGGCTGGTTGAGGCGGGCCGCGTCTACGTCGCGCAGCCGCCGCTGTTCAAGATCGAGGTTGCGGCGCAAGGCAAAGGCAAGCCCGCGCGGCGGGTGTATTGCCTGGACGAGGAAGAGCTCGACGATGCGCTCGGGCTATTGCGCAAGGAAGGCGTAAAGGAGGGCGCGTGGGAGATCTCACGCTTCAAGGGCCTGGGCGAGATGAGCCCGGAGCAATTGTGGGACACGACCATGAACCCCGACACCCGGCGCCTGGTGCAGATGCGCCTCGCCCGCGACCAGATCAAGCAAGTGCGCTCGACCTTCGAGCTGCTGATGGATGCCGGCGAAGCCGAAGGGCGGCGCAATTGGATGCGCGAGCATTGGAAGACCGTGGAGGCGGATGTTTAGACCACCCCGTCCGCGACCTTGTCGCGTCCCGCCCCTCCTTGGCAAGGAGGGGAAACCTTTCAATCCCCTCCTCTCACGAGGAGGGGTGTCGACGCCAGTCGACGGGGTGGTGTGGTTCAAGGCTGCCGACCGTCGCCTCCGCGCATCGCGCGTCGAGCCCTCCTCGCCGACGAGGGGAGGTTTGGGCCTAGAAATTCGAAGGTGAACGACAATGGACGACACACTGACTCGCGACCTTTTCGAAGACGACGCGGACGAGAACATCGCGCCGATCGAATCGCACGCGTCGCAAGCCTACCTGAGCTATGCGGTCAGCACCGTGAAGGCGCGTGCATTGCCGGAGGTGGCCGACGGCCTGAAACCGGTCCAGCGCCGCATCCTCTATGCGATGCACGCCGCCGGCGGTCAAGGATTCGCCAAGTGCGCGCGCTACGTCGGCGAAGTGCTCGGCAAGTACCACCCGCACGGCGATTCCTCCACCTACGAGGCACTGGTGCACCTGGCGCAGCCCTTCAGCATGCGCTATCCGCTGATCGAGGGTCAGGGCAACTTCGGCAGCCGCGACGGCGATTCGGCCGCGGCGTATCGTTACACCGAGGCGCGGCTCGCGCGCTATGCCGAGCTGATGCTGGCCGAGATCGACGAGGGCACCGTCGACTTCCAGAAGAACTACGACGGCAAGTTCGACGAGCCGGTGCTGCTGCCGGCGCGCCTGCCGTTCGGACTGTTGAACGGCTCGTTCGGTATCCCGGTGGGATTTTCCACTCGCATTCCGTCGCACAACCTGAGCGAGGTCGCGCAGGCGGCCATCGCAGTCATCCGCAATCCGAAGGCCAGTGTCGACGACGTGCTCGCGGTCATGCCGGGGCCCGACTACCCGGGCGGCGGACAGATCATTTCGCGCCCGGACGAGCTCCGCGCCGCCTACGAGACCGGCCGCGGCTCGATCACCATGCGCGCGCGCTGGACGGTGGAGCAGCTGGCGCGCGGCCAGTGGCAGATCGTCGTGACCGAGTTGCCGCATACCACCTCGGCGCGCCAGGTGCAGGAGGAAATCCAGGCGCTGGTCGAGCCCAAGCCTTCCTCGGGCCGCAAGGACGTGAGCCCCGAGCAGAAGCGCACGCGCCAGTTCATCCTCGATCTGGTCGAAACGGTGCGCGACGAATCGGATCGCAGGTCGAAGCTGCGCCTGGTGATCGAGCCGCGCTCCTCGCGCCAGAGCGTCGAGGAGACGGTCGCGGCGCTCCTGGTGCACACGAGCCTCGAGACCAAAATCCCCATCAACATGACCTGGATCGGGCTCGACGGGTTTCCCGACCAGAAAGGGATCGTCGCGATCCTGCGCGAGTGGACCGATTTCCGCATCGTCACTGTGCACCGCCGAACCGAATACCGGCTGCAGAAATGCCAAGACCGCTTGCATATCGTCGAGGGGCGCATCAAGGCGTTCGCGCACATCGACGAGATCATCAAGGTGATCCGCGCTTCCGAGGACGTGGCCTCGGCGCGGGCGGCCTTGATGGCGCGCTGGAAGTTCACCGAGCGCCAGGCGCAGGATATCTGCGACCTGCGGCTCGGCCAATTGACGCGGCTCGACGGGATCAAGCTGAACGACGAGCGCAAGTCGCTGCAGGCCGAGCGCGACGAATACAACCGCATCCTCGGCTCGGACCGGGCGCTGCGCAGCCTCGTCGTCAAGGAGCTCGAGCAGGACGCGAAGAAATACGGTGATCCGCGCCGCAGCGCGATCGAGTCGGCCGAGCGCGCCAGCATCGAGCGCTCGGTGGTGGAGGAACCGGTTACGGTGATTCTCTCGCAGCGCGGCTGGATTCGGGCGCGCAACGGTCATGACATCGACATGAACGCGGTGTCGTTCAAGGACGGCGACGAGCGCTTCGTCGAGATCGAGTGCAAGACGACCGACCCGCTGGTGCTGCTGGGTCAGTCCGGGAAGACCTACACCCTGGCGGTCGCGAGCCTGCCGACCGGTCGCGGCGACGGCGTGCCGGTCAACACGCTCATTTCGTCCGACCGGGACACAATCGTGTGGATCGGCACGGGCGACGCGCAGACCCTGCTGCTGCTCCACACCTCGGCCGGCAATGGATTCGTCTGCAAGCTGGGCGATATGGTGAGCCGCATGAAGGCGGGCAAGGAGTTCCTGAGCGTGCCGGAGGGCGCACAGGTGTTGCCGGCCCTGCGGCTGTGGCGCTCGGACGCGGCCCCGAAGGGCAGCAGCGACTATTGGCTCGCCGCGCTCTCCTCGGATGCGCGCCTGCTGCTGTTCCGGCTTGCCGAAGTGCCCACCCGCTCCAACGGCGGGTTGGGGGTGACGCTGTTGGCGCTGCCGCAAGGCATGCAGCTCGCCTCGCTGGCTGTGACCGACGGCCGCACGCTCGTGGTGTCGGGCGAGCGCCGCGGCAAGGTGGTCGACGAGGCGCTGGGCGCGCAGGTGCTGAAGGAGCACATGGGCAAGCGTGCCCAGCGCGGGCGCGTGCTGGATGCGCGGCTCAAAGCACCCCGGCTGATTGCGCCCTTGTATGGATAGTGCGCTACGCAGGAACCCGCCCGCCTGGCGGGCACACGACGCTCCCCTCTCCCCCCGGGAGAGGGGTTGGGGGTGAGGGAAGAGATGCCACGAAGGTTCCACGGTGCAAGCGGCGATGCTTGTATGGTGGCATCTCTCCCGGAACAACAGCCGGCCGGAGAAGAAACTTGCCAACCGCTTCGCGCAATCCGAAAGGATGGTCATGACGCATTCGATTCGACGTGTCCGCCTGGCCGCCGCCACGGCAGCAGCAGCGCTTGTTCTCTCGACCACGATTGCGGCCGCACAGCCCGACGCGAATCGCCCGATCCGCATGGTCGTCGCCGTGGCCGCCGGCGGCAGCACCGACATCGTCGCGCGTGCGGTGGCGGCGCGCTTCACCGAGCGTACCGGCCAGCAGGTCGTGGTCGACAACCGCCCGGGTGCGGGCGGCGTCATCGGCCTGGAGCTCGTCGTCAAGTCCCCGCCCGATGGACACACGCTGATCATGGGGCCGGGTTCGTTCGGTACGCTCAACAGCTTCTTCCCCAAGGCGCCGGACATTCAGAAGGAGCTCGCGCCGATCGCGCTGCTGGCGACCTCGCCCTACCTGCTGGTGGTGCAATCGAAGCTGCCGGTGCACAGCGTGAAGGAATTGATTGCGTATGCAAGAGAGCGGCCCGGCAAGCTCACCTATTCCGGGTCCACGGTGACATCGCTGCAGCGGCTCTCCGGCGAGCATCTCAAGCGCATGGCGGGCATCGACATGCTGTTCGTCCCCTACAAGGGGACCGGTGCGCTCATGCCCGATCTGCTGGCGGGGCGGCTGGACGTGGCTTTCGACAACGTGCTCGTACTGACCACGTATGTGAAAAGCGGGCAGCTGCGTGCGCTCGCCGTGACCGGAGCAAAACGCTCCGTGGTGATGCCGCAGTTGCCGACCATTTCGGAGGCAGGCGTTGCGGGCTTTCAGTCCGCCGGCTGGTTCGGCGTGTTCAGCCCGGTCAAGACCCCGGCGGCGGTCATCACCCGGCTGAACGCGGAGTTCACGGCGCTCATGGAAGCGCCGGGCTTGCGCGATCGGCTCATTGCACAGGGCGCCGAGCCCCTCTCCGGGCCGCCCGATGCGCTGCGCAAGCACCTGGCGCGCGAGATCGAAACCTGGAGCAGGCTCATTCGCGAGGCGGGGCTAAAGGTCAATTGATGCGGCGGGCGCCGGCCGCAACGGGCCAAGGCAGCCCGAAGTCGGCGTATTAGGAACCCGGTTTTCGCTCGTTGCGGCCGTCGAGCGGCCAGTCCGGCCGTATCATCTCGAACGCCTCGGTGACCACGGCATAGTCGTTATAACCGAGCCGGGCGATGGGCTGGGCGCGAGCGGTATCGAAGCGGCCGTTGACGACGAATGCGTCGTCGATGTGGATGCCGATCACGAGACCGACCACCATGGTGTTGCGCTTGCCGTTACGCGGGTCGGGCGGCAGCTCCACCAGTTGGTGCAGCTTGCATTCGAGATGGGCTGGCGAGGCGGCGACGCGCGGCGGCTTTACCAGGCGCGAAGGTGCAGTGGCGAGGCCGACGGCCTGCGTCTCATCGATGCCAGGCGGGGCGGGTGTCGATGTCAGGTTCATCTGGCTTCGCAGCTCCCATGTCGCCAGATTGCAGACGAACTCACCCGTCTCGCGCACGTTGCGCAGCGAATCCTTCTCGCCGCCATCGGCTTCGTGCGTGCCGTTCGCGCCGTAGACCACGATCGGAGGATCGGACGAAATCGCGTTGAAGAACGAGAACGGCGCCAGGTTGACGGCGCCGTCGCGGTTCTGGGTCGTCACCCAGCCGATCGGGCGCGGCGTGACGATGGCCTTGAAGGGATTGAACGAGAGCCCATAGGCTCGGAGCGTTTCGCGCGATGTGTCCTTGGTCTCGAAGAACATGCCGGATCCTTCGTTGTGTAATTCAGCCGCAGCCGAGCGCCGTCCTCACGCTACAGGTACTGCCAGTGACGGTGCTCGCGGTCAAGTAACGGATGCTAGCATGTCGGCGTGGCAACCTGCTGCGGAGGGCGGCATGCCGGGCGAACGAGGCGGGGAGGCGGCGATCGAGCGTGCGTGCGTCGCCATGCAGGCGGAATTGAACGCGTTGCGGGAAGCGATCAGCCGGGAGCTATGCACCATTCCGCCGCCGGTGCCTGCCTGCGACGTCAACTTCAATCGCTTGCTGGAGGATCGCGCCCGAATCATCGACGAGCTGCAAACGCTCGCGCGCTTGCGTGCCTCGCAGCCCGGGCGCGACCAACTGGCTGCGTTCTGTCGCGCATCCGGCGCGCTCGATGCGAGCGGCAAGTCCCGCATCGAGGCGCTTCTGCTCGGCATGGCGGCAGAGATTTGACCTGCAAGGTCTGAAGAACGTCGTTCGCGTGCAGGCGGGAATCCATATCCTTTGATTTTCCTGAGGCCGCCTTCGCGCAAGCGACACAGGGCCGGCAACCGCAAGGGATAAGCCGCCGGCCGCGGCTCAAGCGTCGGTTCTCTCCAGCGTCTCGCGCAGCCACTTCCACGCCGCCGGTCCCCATTCGCGTTCGTTCTTGGCGGCGATATGGCCGTCGTCGGCATAGACCCGTGCGACCCTGCCGGTCGGCGGCCCGCTTTCGAGCGCGAGATAAAGATTGCCGATCGGCGTGAGGTGATCGACCTTGCCGTTCACCAGGTACATCGGCATGGTCAGCTTGTCGAGCAGTACGTTGTCCTTGAGCGACCAGCGCAGGAAATCCTGCCGCTGCTCGTCCTCGGTCGGCTCGTGCGGCAGCGGCCGCGTGCCGCGCGGGCCGAACCAGTTGCTCTTCGCCCGTTCGAACGCGGCCTTGCGCCATTGCGCGCGTTCCTCCGGCGTTCCCCAGTAGCCGACGCCGCCCGGCGCGACCGCGATCACCCCCTTGATGCGGGCATCGAGCGCCGCCAGCCGCATGACCCATAGCCCGCCACGGCTCACGCCGAATGCGGCGATCCGGGCGCCGTCGATTTCCGGCCGCGCCTGCAAGGCATCCAGCGCCGCCTGCCAGGCGACGATGGCTTCCGGCGCATGCGGGAAGGTCGTCTGTCCGGTGCCGGGCGCGTCGACCACGAGCGAGGCCAGGCCCTCGGTCATCGCGCCGTCGGCATACTTCTCGCGGTCCTCCTTGTACATGTCGGCGCCGCACATGACGAGAACGGCGGGCACGCGCTTGGACGCCGAGGCATGAGACGGGATACGCAGATGGCCTACCGCTTCCATGCCGTCGCGCCGCACGCGCACGAGCTCCGGCGGCCGATCGAGCAACGCGGTCGCCCTTTGGAAGCATTCGAGATAGCGCTCGTAGGCGCGCGCCTTGATCGGTCCCATGGCGGCGGGACAGATGGCCGAGCCGGAGTGGTATGGAGCGGGGAAGCGGGCGATGCTGAGATAGGTCTTGGCGTGCAGATAGGCGTTGCGCGCGGCTTGCTTGTCGCCACCCGAGGCAGCGGCTTGCGCTTCGCGCTCGTAGCGATCGGCAACCGCGCTCCATGCCGGCACCCAATCCTCGTCCTCGGTGCTCTCTAGCGTCTTCACCGTGTCGACGATCGGCTGGATGTCGTCGACAAGGTTGAACCAGCGCCGGTAGAAGCCGCCGGTGGCAACGACGAACGGGTCCTCGTTCGCCTTCACCGGCAATGCGGCGAGCTGGCGCGCGCGATCGGGCTTGCTGGCTGTCATCGAAAGCTCCTCCTCGTTCGGATGACGCATCGACTGCGGTTGCGGCCGTCTATGTCATAGCGTCGGGCTCTTGAACTCCCCGCCCAAAACGACCAGCGCCCAGGGCGGCAACTGCGCATCCAGGCTGAAGCTGAAGTGACCGGCGGCGGCACGCGCATCGCGGAACATGCGCGCGAGCGGAAAATGGTCGTAGATGCCGTTGGCGCCGGCCATCTCGTGCAGCGAGTCGATCGCCTCCACGCACAGCCGGCTTCCCAGCGCGCAGTTGCGCTTGTAGCGCAACTTCGCCTCGACATCGAGCGCACCGCCGGCTTCGTACAGCGCCTGGGCTTCGAGCAGATCGTTGCGAATCAGCAGCGCGGCCGCGTCGACCTGTGCTGCCGCGCGTGAGATCCGCAGCTGCACGGTCTGGAAGTCGCGCATGCGCGCGCCCGTGTAGCTGGTGCTGCGCTCCTTCACCAGCGCGATGCAGGTCTCCAGCGCATTGCGCGCATTGCCCACCATGCAGCCGCCGATGGTGTGGCCGCCGAGCGCGCTGGTCGGGATCCGGTAGTGCGGATTGCGGTGCACTTCGAGCCCGGGCCATGTATGACCGGGACGCGCGACGTGCATCGACAGGACCCGATGTGCGGGCACGAACACGTCCTTGCAGCGCACGCTCTTGCTGCCGGTGGCGCACATGCCGAGGACATGCCAGTCGTCGATCACCTCGTACTCGCTGCTCGGCACGAGCGCATAGATCCAGTCGACCGGCTTGTCGTGCGCGTGCACGGTGCACGCGAGCATGCTCCATTCCGAGTGGTCGATGCCGGAAGCGAAACTCCACTGGCCCCCGACCATGAGCCCGCCGTCGACGGCGCGGGCGCGCCCCTGCTGGTAGGCGATCCCGGAGGCGATGCCGGCATCGGGATTCGCGCCCCATACTTCCTTCTGCGCCTGCTCGGGCCACCAGACCAGGTTGCGATGATGCGAACCGAGGTTCGCCACCACCCAGCCGGTCGAGATGTCGCCGCGCGAGAGCATCTCGGTGATGTCGAAATAGGCCACGAAAGGCAGCTCCATGCCGCCCCACGCCTTCGGCTGCAGGAAGCGCAGCAATCCCGTCGTGTGCAGCGCCTGCATCACCGGTTGCGTCAGGCGCCGGTCGCGCTCGCATGCCGGAGCCTGATCGCGCAGCAGGGGGATCAGGTGCTGTGCACGACGGATTGCCTCTTCGTGAGAGACGCTGTCGAAGCGCCGGTCCGATTCTCTTATGTCCATCGCATAGTCGCTGTCGGGTGCATGCGCTACATCAGCAATTCGATCAGGTACGGCCCGCTGGCTGCGAAGCCATGCTTGAGCTCTCGGGCAAGCTCTTCCAGGCTGCTGGCGCGTCCCGCCTCGACGCCGAAGCCGCGCGCCAGGGCCAGCCAGTCGGGGTAGGGGCGATCGAGGGTGAGCATGTCGCGCGCGCGAACACCCGGCTGACCCGCGCCGACATTCTTGAATTCGTGCTCGAGGATGCGATAGGAGCGGTTGGCGCAGATCAGCATCGTGACGTCGAGATTCTCGCGCGCCATGGTCCACAACGCCTGGTGGGTGTACATCGCGCTGCCGTCGCCTTCGAGCACGAACACCTTGCGATCGGGCGCTGCGAGCGCCGCCCCGAGCCCGGCCGGCAATCCCCAGCCGATGGATCCGCCCATGATGCTCAGGAAATCGTGCGGCGCGGCACTCTCCAGAAACCGGCCGATGTTGCGTCCGGTCGTGATGCCTTCATCGCAGACGATGGCGTTCTCGGGGAGGAGTGCGCCGAGGACGGCGCAGACGCCGTCGGGCGTCGGCTCCCCGGTTGGCGCTTGCGGCGGCTCGTAGACGCATATCCCGGCCGGCGCCGTGCGCGTGGCACCGAGCTCGTCGGCGAGCGCTTCCAGCGCATGCAAAAGATCCGTGCCCACGTCGGCCACTTCGGTCACGTTGCAGCCTTCGGGCACGAGCACGCTCGGCTTGCCCGGATAGGCGAAAAACGACACCGGCGTCTTCGCACCGACCAGGACCAGCTCGCGCGTTCCGGCGAGCGCCGCCAACGCCTGGTCGACCACGAACGGCAGGCGCGGCGCATGCACGCGCCCCGCGCCGCATTCGCCGCGCGCGGTGTTGAACTCGGAAAACAACTTGCAGCCGGTGCGGGCCGCGATGCGGCCGGCCATCTCCAGCGCGCGGCCACGCAATGCCGCGCCGCCGAGCAGAATGGCGGCGCCGGACCCGGCGCGCAACGCGCGCGCGCCCGCCTGGATCGCGTCGGAACCGACTCGCCGCCGCGGCACGGGCGGCCGGGCAGTCACCGGTCCGTCGGCCTCGCCCCAGGCGGTGTCGGCGGGCAGGATCAAGGTGGCGATGCAGCCGGGCGGGGTGCGGGCCGCTTCGACCGCAGCCGCTCCGTCGCCGGCGACACTGCGCGCGTCGGGCGAGGTCTTGAGCCAGTGCGACACCGGACGCGCGATGCCTTCGATGTCGGCGGTAAGCGGCGCGTCGTGCTTGATGTGATAGCCGGCGTGCTCGCCGACGATGTTGACGATGCCCGAGCGTGCCTTCTTCGCGTTGTGCAGGTTTGAAATGCCGTTGCCGAGGCCAGGGCCGAGGTGCAGGAGGGTGGAGGCAGGCTTCTCGGCAAGCCGGTAGTACGTGTCGGCCGCACCGGTCACCACGCCCTCGAACAGGCCGAGCACGCAACGGATACCTTCCACGCGGTCGAGCGCGGCGACGAAGTGCATCTCGGACGTGCCCGGGTTGGCGAAACAGACGTTGACGTCGGACGCGATCAACGTGCGCACCAGGCTCTCTGCGCCGTTCATGGTTGCCTCGCAGTGTCGGCATGCCGAAGTGAGCGAGCATCATAGCGCGAATCCACGCCAGTCTGCTCGCGTACAATGGCCCCGATCGCGCAATGCCCGTGGAGGAGAGAAGCGATGACTGCCAGCCAGGCCGCGCGGCAAGAATTGTCCTTCATGTATTTTCCGCAGGACTACCGCTGGTCGCACGGCGTGTTGATCGGGCTCAACGCCGCGCCGTGGGGCGGAGCGGAAATCGGGGAAGTGAACCGGATTGGGCTGCGCCTGCGCGATCGTGTGGGCGACGATGCAGCGTGGTTTCGCGAGTGGGCGCGCGAAGCGGCGGCGGTGGAGGCGGCGGGGCGCGCGCATCTCACCGCGGGACGCAAGGCGACCGCGGCCACGTACCTGCTGCGCGCAGCCAACTACTACCACGTCGGCGAGCGCTTTCTGCAGCCCAAGAGCGAGGGGCTCGATGCCTATCGGCGCGGCGTCGAATGCTTCCGGGATGCCGCGCGCAACCTCGCGCGCCCGCGCATCGAGCACGTCGAGATTCCGTTCGAGGGAAGCAGCCTGCCGGCCGTGCTCGTGCACGCCGAGCCGGTCGCGGGCAGGTCGTCCGGCAAGGCGCCCGCCATGGTGTTCTTCGACGGCTTCGATGTCACCAAGGAGATCCAGTATTTCAAGGGCGTCCCGGACCTGGTCGCGCGCGGCATCGCGTGCCTGATCGTCGACGGTCCGGGCAACGGCGAGAGCGTGCGCTTTCGCGGTCTCTATCTGCGTCACGACACCGAAAGCTACGCAGCTGCCGCCTACGAGTATCTCGCCGCGCGCCCGGAGATCGATGCCAAGCGCATCGGTGTCATGGCGATCAGTCTCGGCGGCTACTATGCACCGCGCGCTTGCGCGTTCGAGCAACGCTTCGCCTGCTGCGTGGCGTGGGGCGCGCAGTGGGACTACTGGCAGGTGTGGAAGGAGCGCTTCGATAAGCTGGATGCGGGCAATTCTCCGTCGCTATCGGTGCCCTGGCGACATCTGCTGTGGATCTTCAACGTCGATACGCGCGATGAAGCGATGCAGCGGCTGGAAGGTTTTCGGCTCGACGGCGTGGTGCAGAAAATCACCTGCCCGTTCCTGCTCGTGCACGGCGAAGGCGACGAACAGATCCCGCTTGCGATCGCACAGAAGTGCTTCGACGCGGTCGGCTCGAAGAACAAGACGCTCAAGGTGTTCTCGCGCGAGGAGGGCGGCTATCACCACTGCCAGATCGACAACGTGAGCATCGGGGTGGCTTATATGTGGGATTGGGTCGAGAGTGTGCTCACGCGGTAGCGCTTGACCACCCCGTCCGTGCAGCCGCACGTCCCGCCCCTCCTTGGCAGGAGGGGAAATGACTCCGGCATTCCCCTCCTGCCATAAGAAGGGATGGCGTGCAAATGACCAAGGCATTCCCCTCCTCTCTCAAGAAACCCAACCAGGTTTCTTAGCCGCGCCTGCCCGCCTGCGGGCTAATACTGCTCATGAGGAGGGGTGGCGCGCAGCGCCGGGGTGGTGTGGTGTATCCGTGTTACCCCATAAGCCCCTTGTAGCGAATCCTGTGCGGGTTGTCGGCGTCGTCACCGAGGCGCTTGCGCCGGTGGGCGACATAGTCGGCGTAGTTGCCCTCGAACCACGTTACGCCGCTGTCGCCCTCGAAGGCGAGCATGTGGGTCGCGATCCGGTCGAGGAACCAGCGATCGTGCGAAATGACGACGGCGCATCCCGGGAAGTCCAGCAGCGCCTCTTCCAGCGCGCGCAGCGTCTCCACGTCGAGGTCGTTGGTCGGCTCGTCCAGCAGCAGGACGTTGCCGCCGCTCTTGAGCAGCGTGGCGAGATGCACCCGGTTGCGCTCGCCGCCGGATAGCTCGCCTACCGGCTTCTGCTGGTCGGCGCCGCGGAAGTTGAAGCGCGCGACGTAGCCACGGCTGGACGTCTGATAGTTGCCCACCTGGATGTTGTCGAGCCCGTCGGAGATTTCCTCCCACACGGTCCTGTCCGCACGCAGGCTGTCGCGGCTCTGGTCGACGTAGGCGAGCTGCACCGTGTCCCCGATCCGCAATGTCCCCGCGTCGGGCTGTTCCTGGCCGGTCAGCATGCGAAAGAGCGTCGTCTTGCCCGCACCGTTGGGCCCGATCACGCCGACGATGCCGCCGGGCGGCAGCTTGAAGCTCAGCCCCTCGAACAGGAGCTTGTCGCCGAACGACTTGCTCAGCCCCTCGGCTTCGACAACCAGATCGCCCAGGCGCGGCCCGGGCGGAATGTAGATCTCGTTGGTCTCGTTGCGCGCCTGGTACTCGCTGGACGATAGCTCTTCGAAGCGGGCAAGGCGTGCCTTGCTCTTGGCTTGCCGCGCCTTGGGATTGGCGCGCACCCATTCCAGCTCCTGCTTCATCGCCTTGATGCGCGCGACTTCCTGTTTGGCCTCGATCTCGAGGCGCTGTTCCTTCTGTTCCAGCCACGACGAGTAGTTGCCTTCCCACGGGATGCCGTGGCCGCGGTCGAGCTCGAGAATCCAGCCGGCGACGTTGTCGAGGAAGTAACGATCGTGGGTGACGGCGATGACCGTGCCGGGATAGCGCTCCAGGTACTGCTCGAGCCACTGCACCGACAGCGCATCGAGGTGGTTGGTGGGCTCGTCCAGGAGCAGCATGTCCGGCTCGGACAGGAGCAGCCGGCAAAGCGCAACACGCCGGCGCTCGCCGCCGGACAGGGTGCCGACCGCCGCGTCCCACGGCGGAAGGCGCAGGGCGTCGGCAGCGATTTCCAGCCGGCGCTCGACTTCCCAGCCCTGCGCGGCATCGAGCTTCGCCTGCAGCTCGCCCTGTTCCTCCAGCAGCTTCGCCATCGCCTCGTCGTCCATCGGCTGGGCGAATTGCTCGCTGATCTGGTTGAAGCGATGGATGAGCGCCAGCGTTTCTGCCATCCCTTCCTCCACGTTGCCGCGCACATCCTTGGACTCGTCGAGGTGCGGCTCCTGCGGCAGGAAGCCGATGCGCATATCGGGCATCGGGATCGCCTCGCCGTCGTACTCCTTGTCGACACCGGCCATGATCCGGAGCAGGCTCGACTTGCCTGAGCCGTTCAATCCGAGCACGCCGATCTTGGCGCCGGGGAAAAAGGACAGCGAGATGTCCTTGAGGATGACTCGCTTGGGCGGCACGACCCTGGAGACGCGCCGCATGGTGTAGACGAACTGGGCCATTCGAAATTTCCGAGTGAGAGGGTAAGCAAGGCCGGCCGCGGCGGATGTGAGCAAATGCGCCTGACCGGGACTTCAGGGAGGTCTCATTCTACCGGGGCGGAGCAACCGACGCCCAGGCGCGAGGCAATCACTACATCCCGGGCGCTGCCTGCAAGCGAGCGTTGACGCTCCCTGCCCGGTATGATTGACTCGCCGCCTTGAGGGCGGTGCGACGGAGGCATCGAACGCTGGGGCCGAAACATCGGACACCTGATCGCGATACGTGACATGGAGTCCTCGATACTGGACACCGAGTCCGAGAGAGCGGATACCGGGTCCGGCAGGGCGCACGACACTATCGACAACGGAGGGAGTGATGGCGACGAAGACGAAGAAACCCGCCCGGGCGATGCGGGCGCGCAACATGACGTTCTGCACGCTGGCGAGCGGCGGTCTCGGTGTCCGGACCGAGCGTGGGATCCTGGACGTGGGCCGGGCCTCCGCGCTCTTCCGCATCAAGGCGCCGACCGACATCCACGCCGTGATCGAAGGGGCCGACTGCGCGCCGCTGGCGAAGCTGGTCGGCAAGGCGCTCGACGACAAGCGAGGCCGCAGCGTGCTGGTTTCTGAAAGCCGCGCGCGCTTCGGCCCGGTGGTCCCGCGCCCCGAGAAGATCCTGTGCGTGGGGCTCAACTACCGCAAGCACGCGGAAGAGGCCGGCATGCCGATCCCGCCGGTGCCGATTCTTTTCAGCAAGTTCAACAACGCGCTTTCCGGCCACGGGGCGAAGATCAAGGTGCTGCCGCGCGATCTGGCCAGCCAGTTCGACTACGAGGTGGAGCTGGTGATCGTCATCGGCCGCAAGGCGGTCAACGTGAGCGAGGCCGATGCGCTCAAGTACGTGTTCGGCTACTGCAACGGCAACGATCTCTCGACGCGCGAGCTGCAGATGCGCACCAGCCAGTGGATGCTGGGCAAGATGCAGGATGGCTTCGCCCCGATCGGACCGTGGCTCGTGACCGCCGACCAGATCCCGAACCCGAACGCGCTTCAAGTCGAGACGCACGTCAACGGCGAGCTGCGCCAGTCGGAGAACACCTCCGACATGATCTACGATTGCAAGCAGATCGTGAGCTACTCATCGCGCTACCTCACACTCAAGCCCGGCGACATCATCTTCACCGGTACGCCGTCGGGCGTGATCCTGGGCTATCCGCAGGACAAGCGCGTGTGGTTGAAGCCCGGCGACAAGGTCGCGACCACGATCGACAAGCTCGGCACACTGGAAGTGATCCTGGCGTAGCGCGCAGGCCCTGTCTAGATCGCTGGTTGCTTCCCCTTCTTGTCAAGGAGGGGCGGGACGCGACAATGTCGCGGACGGGGTGGTTTACAGCAAAACCACACCACCCCGTCGGCTGCGCCGACACCCCTCCTCGAGCGGAGGGGAATTGCGCTAGCTGCGCTCGTCGCGAGCCGCGGGCAGCGCACCGAGCAGCGCACCGACGCGTGGTCGCTGCGGCGGGCGCGATTCTTGGGCGGCGGCGTGCGGGCGCGGCGGATTCGGCCGTCGGGGCTCGTGCGCCCTCGATTCGCTCGAGATGACCGAGCTCTCCGGATGCGATCGCGGCGCCTGGCGCTCGGGCCGATGGTCGGGCCGGCGCTCGGACCGATGCTCGGGTCGATGCTCGGGTCGAGGGGTGCTCGCCTTCGGCCTCCGCGCCCGGTCCCGCGGCGCGTTCGCCGGCAAGGGCTTCGCGCGTTCCGGCGTCGGCAGGGACTGCGCTGCCGGCGCGTGCGACGGCTCCCAGCCCGGAATCGGCAGGCGCTCGATCCGGCGCCCGATCAGCTTTTCGATCGCCGCCAGCTCGGAACGCTCTTCGGGGCTCACCAGCGAAATCGCTTCCCCGCTCAAGCCGGCGCGGCCGGTGCGCCCGATGCGATGGACGTAGTCCTCGGCCACGTGCGGCAGGTCGAAGTTGACCACGTGCGGCAGCGCTTCGATATCGAGCCCACGGGCGGCGATATCGGTGGCGACCAGGACCCGCACGGCGCCTTGCTTGAATTCGGCCAGGGCCTTGAGCCGCTGCGGCTGGCTCTTGTTGCCGTGGATCGCCGAGGCCGTGATCCCCTCGCGGTCGAGCTGCTCGGCCAGCCGGTTCGCGCCGTGTTTGGTGCGCGTGAAGACCAGCACCTGGTTCCAGCCTCCGGTGCGCACGAGATGCGCGAGCGCGTGGCGCTTGCGATCCTGGGATACCTGATGGATGCGCTGTGTCACCAGCTCGGCCTCGGCATTGCGGCGCGCGACCTCGATGGTGACCGGAGCGTTCAGCAATCCGTCGGCCAGACGCCGGATCTCGGCCGAGAAGGTGGCCGAGAAGAGCAGGTTCTGCCGTTTCGCCGGCAGCAGCGCGAGGATACGGCGGATGTCGCGAATGAATCCCATGTCGAGCATGCGATCGGCTTCGTCCAGCACCAGGACTTCCACGCGCGACAAGTCGACGGTCTTTTGCGAGGCATGATCGAGCAGCCGACCGGGCGTCGCGACCAGAATGTCCACGCCCCGGCGCAGCACGTCGACCTGCGGCGTCATGCCCACGCCGCCATAAACCACGGTGGAGCGGATCGGCAGATGGCGGCCGTACCCTCGCACGCTCTCCTGGATCTGGGCCGCAAGCTCGCGTGTCGGGGTGAGCACGAGAACGCGAATGGGATGGCGGGCGGGCGAAGTGCTGGTGGTGGCCCCGTGCGCCAATCGGTGCAGCAGCGGCAAGGTGAAGGCCGCGGTCTTACCCGTTCCGGTCTGGGCCGCAGCCAGGATATCGTGTCCGGCGAGGACGGCCGGAATGGCTTTCGCCTGGATCGGAGTGGGGACGGTATAGCCTTGTTCGGCAACCGCGCGCATCAACGCCGGCGCGAGTCCGAGACTTTCGAACGAACTATGCAATGCAGATCTCCTGAAATCGGCCTGCTGCGCGCTCGAGGCGCGCAGAACCGGTTCAGGCGGATGAACGCTGTGGAAGGATTCGGGGAGTTTTGGGAGACAACCGCGAAGGGGACGTACCGCAGACCGGATGAGGCGGCGACGAGCTTGGGTGCGCACTATACAGTAACCCCCTCGGGGCGCAAAGCGCAGATAAGACGCACAAGGGCGGCGCAAGCGCCGTTATTGGGGCGGCGCAAGTGCCGTATTGGGGCGGCGCAAGTGCCGTATTGGGGCGGCGCAAGCGCCGGTTTGCTGACCCGGGCCGGCGTCTGCTACAGTCGCACCACGGCATGTGCCGGTTCTCGCTGAAAGGAGGTGATCCGATGTCTAGTCGATTGCTCAGCATCGCCACCGTTGTCGTGTTTTCGATGACGAGTGGTGCCGCGTTAGCTTGCACCGGCGCGAAGGCGAAGTCGGCCGACGGATCACAGCAGCAAAGCACTCCCACCGCCACCCAGGCGAGAGGGGGCTAGAGCTGCATAACCTTCAATGACTTCGCCGTCGGTGCGCAGGCTCTCGAGCCAGCCGACGCGAGAACAGGCAGTCGAAATTCGACGCAACTCGAGGCCGTGGCAATCCCACGGCCTCTTTTTTCTTCGGCCGCGCGCCGAGCCAAGGGAGCAAGTCATGACGCGTGAAGCAGCGATCTCGAAGGCGACCGCCTATCACGACCAGGGCCAGTTGATCGACGACCTGCGCCGGCGCGTCGCGATCCGCTCGGAGAGCCAGGTGGCGTCGAGCCGGCCGCATCTGTACGAATATCTCGATCGCGAAATCGCTCCGGCGCTCGCGCAGATGGGGTTCCACACCGAGCGCTTCGAAAACCCGATGGAAGGCGGCGGCCCCATCCTGGTGGCCGAGCGCATCGAAGACCCTTCGCTCCCTACCATGCTTACCTACGGTCACGGCGACGTGATCCGGGGACTGGAGGAGCAGTGGCGCAGCGGGCTCGGCCCCTGGACGTTGATCGAGGAGGGCAGCCGCTATTACGGCCGCGGCAGCGCCGACAACAAGGGCCAGCACTCGATCAACATGGCGGCGCTGGGCTGCGTGTTGCAGGCCCGTGGGCGCCTCGGGTTCAACGTCAAAATGTTGATGGAGACCAGCGAGGAGCTGGGCTCGCCCGGGCTGCGCGCCTTCTGCGAGCGCGAGCAGGAGCGCCTGCGCGCCGACGTGTTCATCGCCTCCGACGGCCCGCGCCTGAACGCGAAGCGGCCGACTCTGTTTCTCGGCTCGCGCGGCGCGCTCAACATCACCTTGCGCGTGCATTTTCGCGACGGCGGCAATCATTCCGGCAACTGGGGCGGGCTGCTCGCCAATCCGGGCATTGTGCTCGCGCACGCCATCGCCAGCATCGTGTCGCACAACGGCCAGGTGCTCGCGCGCGAGCTGATGCCCCCGCCCATGCCGGCATCGGTGCGCGCGGCCCTGGCGGACTGTCCGGTGGAGCCAATCGAAGGCGAGCCCACCGTCGACGACTGGTGGGGAGAACCGGGATTCACGCGTGCGGAGAAGGTGTTCGGCTGGAACACGTTCGAAGTGCTCGCATTCCGCACCGGCAATCCGGACAACCCGGTCAACGCGATCCCGGGGCAGGCGGTGGCGTTCTGCCAGATCCGCTTCGTCGCCGGCACCGACCCGGATGCGCTCGTGCCCGCGCTGCGCCGTCACCTCGACGCCAACGGCTTCGACGCGGTCCAGATCGAGCTCTCGCGCAAGAGCTTCATGGCGGCGACCCGTCTCGATCCGCACAATCCGTGGGTACGCTGGGCCGCCGCGTCGATCGAGCGCACCACCGGCGTGAAGCCCGCGATTCTGCCCAATCTCGGCGGCTCATTGCCGAACGAGTGCTTCGCCGAGGTGCTGGGGCTGCCGACGCTGTGGGTGCCGCACTCGTACGCCGGCTGCAGCCAGCACGCACCCGACGAGCACGTGCTGGCGCCGCTACTGCGCGAGGGCATGCAGATGATGTCGGGGCTGTTCTGGGATCTGGGCGAGGCCGATCTTCCGCTCGGACGCACCGCCGCAACCGCAGGCTAGCGAAACCCCATGACCACCGGCCCCATCGTCGAAATCGACAACGTCCATTTCTCCTTTCCCGGGCGCGAGATCTTCTGCGGCATTTCGGCTGCCATTGCGCGCGGCAGCATCGTCGGCATCATGGGCGCGAGCGGCTCGGGCAAGACCACGCTGCTGCGCCTGATCGGGGGTCAGCTGCTGCCGCAACAGGGATCGGTGCGCATCGACGGCGAAGCGATCAATGCACTCGACCGCGATGATCTTTACCGCGTGCGGCGAAAAATCGGGATGCAGTTCCAGCAAGGCGGGCTCTTCACTGACCTGTCGGTGTTCGAGAACGTCGCTTTTCCCATGCGCGAAAAGGCGGACCTGCCCGAGCGCATGATTCGCGACATCGTGCTGATGAAGCTCAACGCCGTGGGGCTGCGCGGGGCTGCCCGGCTCATGCCCTCGGAGCTCTCCGGGGGCATGGCGCGCCGAGTCGGGCTGGCTCGCGCCATCGCGATGGACCCGGATCTCATCATGTACGACGAGCCTTTTTCCGGGCTCGATCCGATTGCGTGCAACGTGATCGGCAACCTCGTACGCGAGCTGAACGACGCGCTCGGCGTGACGTCGATCGTGGTGTCCTACGATGCGAGGGAAGCGCTGAAGGTGATCGACTACGTCTACTTCATCGCCAACGGCAAGGTCGCCGCACAGGGTCCGGCCGAGGAGATCCGACGCTCCGGAGACCCACTCGTCCACCAGTTCATCCGCGGCGAACCCGATGGGCCGGTGGCGTTTCATTTGGCGGGCGGGAATTATGCGGAGGCGTTGGGAGTGAAGAGGGAAGGGTGAAGGTGGCCGCGGCGCCGGTGCCGAGCGCATAACAACCTGATCTCGCGGCTTTTCGCCCTTCATCCTTCACTTCCGAGGAGCCCGAGTCTCAAGGGGCGCCGCCTCTCACGTTTCGCTTTTCACCCTTCGCTTCGTACGGCATCGGGCCTTGGAATTGCGTCCAGCAATTGATTTCCCCGAACCAGGCCCCACTTCGGCAACCATGGATGATCGCTACGCACGCTCATGGATGTGGTCGGAGGCGATTCGCATGCTGGACGAGGCGGATCGCCTGCGGCAGCAGTTCTTCCGGCTGCAGGAACAGCAATCGACGCAGGATGAGCCGCAGCATTCGGGTGGTGTATGGGAGCCGCCGGTCGATATCTACGAGACCGACGAGAGCTGGACGGTGCTGGTCGCACTGCCCGGCGTTCCCTCGGAGCGCATCCGTTACCGCCTCGATGGCGATTGCCTCGACATCGTGGCCGAGCGAACCATCCCGCACGGATGCGCCGACGGCGCCATCCGGCGCAAGGAGATTCCGCATGGACGATTTGTACGCCGGTTGCGCTTCCGGGGCCCGCCGCAGGAGATTTCCCATGCGGCCCTGCAGGATGGCTGTCTGTTGGTCACATTGCGCAAGCCGAACCCATGAACGAGGACGCGATGAACAACTTGCCCGTTGAGCCCCCGGTATTGGTCGATGCGCCCGATACCGCCAGCCTGGCCGGCGCCGAGGCAGCGGCGCGCGCCCATGGCCGCGAAAGCAAGGCGGTGCCCGAGGATGCGATGATCATCGTGCCCTCGCGCAATGTCGTGCTGTTCCCCGGCGTGGTGTTCCCGCTGACCATCGGCCGGCCGGGCTCGATCGCGGCTGCGCAGGAAGCCCTGCGGGCCGAGCGCCCCGTCGGCGTGCTGCTGCAGCGCCAGCCCGAGGTCAATACGCCGGGGCCGGAAAATCTCCATTGGGTGGGCACGGTGGCCAACATCATGCGCTACGTGACCACCGAGGACGGCGTGCACCACATGGTCTGCCAAGGAACGCAGCGCTTTCGCGTGCTGCAATTCGTGGAAGGCTATCCGTTCCTGGTTGCGCGCATCGCGCCGGTGGAGACGCCCGATGTCAACGGCGCCGAAATCGAAGCGCGCATGCTCAACTTGAAGGCGCGAGCGGCAGAGGTGTTCGAACTGCTGCCGCAAGCCCCCGCCGAGCTGGTCGCCGCAATCCAGAGCCTCAATTCGGCCAACCAGCTTTGCGATATGGTCGCGAGCTTCGCCGACGTGCGCGTGGCCGAGAAGCAGGAGATCCTCGAGACCTTCGATCTCAAGGAGCGCATGGACAAGGTCGCCAAGCTGCTCGCCGGCCGCCTGGAGATCCTGAAGCTCACGCGCCAGATCAGCGAGCAGACCCAGGAGGCTTTGGGCGAGCAGCAGCGCAAGCACGTGCTGCGCGAGCAGATGCGCACGATCCAGAAGGAGCTGGGCGAGGCCGACGACCGCACGGCCGAGGTCGAGGAGCTGGAGAAGCTCATCGGCGAGGCCAAGATGCCGGAGGACGTCGACAAGCAGGCGCGCAAGGAGCTGAAGCGCCTGGAGCGCATGCCCGAAGGCGCGGGCGAGTACTCGATGATCCGCACCTATCTCGACTGGCTGGTGGAGCTGCCGTGGAACACGCGCAGTGAAGGCGAGATTGACATCGCGGAGGCGCGCCGCGTCCTGGACGAGGACCACTTCGGTCTCGACAAGATCAAGCGCCGCATCCTCGAGTTCCTCGCGGTGCGCAAGCTCAACCCCGAGGGCAAGAGCCCGATCCTGTGCTTCGTCGGACCGCCCGGCGTGGGCAAGACTTCGCTCGGCCAGAGCATCGCCAAGGCAACCGGGCGGAAGTTCGCGCGCGTGAGCCTCGGCGGCACGCATGACGAGGCGGAGATCCGCGGCCATCGGCGCACCTACATCGGTGCGCTGCCGGGCAACATCATCCAGGCGATTCGCAAGGCGGGTACCAACGACTGCGTGCTGATGCTCGACGAGATGGACAAGCTCGGGGCGGGCGGCTTTCACGGCGATCCGTCGTCGGCGCTACTCGAAGTGCTCGATCCGGAGCAGAACGCGACCTTCCGCGACAACTACCTCGGGGTGCCGTTCGATCTGTCACACGTGATGTTCATCGGCACGGCGAACATGCTCGACACGGTTCCCGGGCCTTTGCGCGACCGGATGGAGATCATTCACCTTCCGGGCTATACGCAGGAAGAGAAGCTGCAGATCGCGCGGCGCTACCTGGTCAAGCGGCAGATGGAATCGAACGGGCTCGCGCCCGAGCAGGTGACGCTGAGCGACGAGACGGTGCGCGCGATCATCTACGACTACACGCGCGAGGCGGGTGTTCGCAACCTCGAGCGCGAGATCGGTTCGGTCATGCGGCGCGCGGCGATGCGCATCGCCGAGGGCGTGGCGACCCGCATGGACGTCGGCCCGAATGACCTCGAGGAGATTCTCGGGCCGCGCCGGTTCGAAAGCGAGGTCGCGCTTCGCACCAGTATGCCGGGCGTTGCGACCGGGCTGGCGTGGACGCCCGTGGGCGGAGACATCCTCTTCATCGAGGCGACCCGCGTGCCGGGCAGCGGCAAGCTGATCCTCACCGGCCAGCTGGGCGAGGTGATGAAGGAAAGCGGCCAGGCAGCGTTGAGCCTCATCAAGTCGCGTGCGCAATCGCTCGCTGTCGATGCGTCGTTGTTCGAGAAGAGCGACATCCACGTGCACGTGCCGGCCGGGGCAACGCCCAAGGACGGTCCCAGCGCGGGGGTGGCGATGTTTCTTGCGCTGGCCTCGCTCATGACCGGGCGGCCGGTGCGCAGCGATACCGCCATGACGGGCGAGATCAGCCTGCGCGGCCTGGTGTTACCGATCGGGGGTGTGAAGGAGAAGGTACTCGCGGCCCTGCGCGCCGGCATCACGCGCGTGATGCTGCCCGCCCGCAACCGCAAGGACCTCACCGACGTGCCGGAGGATGCGCGCAGTCAGATCGAGTTCATCTGGCTCGAAACCGTCGACGATGCGGTTCATGCGGCGCTCGGTGAGCCGGCGGCCGGTGAACTGAGCGCCGCGGACGTTCGCTGAGCCGTCCTCAAAGCGAGGGCTCGGAGGGATGGCTATGCGTTTTTTCGTACACGCTCTGGCAGCGGACGCAGCGCATGGCACCCGAGTTGACGCGCAATCGCTCGAACGGAATGTCGTCGCCGCAGGTGTCGCAGATTCCGTAAGTGCCTTCGGCTAGCCGGGTCAGCGCGCCATCCAGCTCCTGCAATTCGCGCAGGTCGCGGCGGGCTTCCGCGTTCTCGGTGTCTGCCACCAGCGAGGCGAGCGCCTCGTCGCCCGCATCGGGCGCCTCTCCGGCGACCGCGTCGAAGCTGTTGTCACGCGTGCGTGCGACGTTGCTCTCGATCTCGCGGGCCAAGTCATTGCGGCGTCGGTTGATCAGGGATTCGAGTTCACTGCGCTCGGAATCGGTCAGCGGCATGTCGGCACTCCCTCGAAGGTGATCGGATGCATGGCTTCGCATACGGCGCTAGTGTCCTGAGTCCGGGTTTTGCGCGGCCAATTTCGGATTCAGGACACCAGGTCACGTTGACTTTCGCCAAAGCTAGGCGCTGCATGCAGCGGCCGTACCCGAAAGCCGACGGTGATGACGAAGCGCGGATGACGCCGCGGCCGCTCTGGTGCTCGGGCCGAAGATTTGCGGGCCCAGTGCGCGACACGACACGGCGTACCAAGGAGACGGCGAATGGACCATAGCGTGATGAACAGGAACCCACCGCGTGAGAACCTCAAGCGCGAATTCAGCGGCGCGCTGGACGATGCCGAGGAACTGGTGCGGATGACCGCGGACCAGACCGGCGAGCAGGTGGCGGCGGCGCGCAACAAGGTCGTGCAGTCGCTTTCCCACGCACGGCAAGAACTGCAACGCATGCAGATGCAGGCGACCGAAGGCGCGCGGCGCGCAGCCTACGAGGTGGACGACTATGTCCACACCAATCCATGGAAGACGCTGGGATTCGCAGCGTTGCTCGGCGTCGCGATCGGCATGCTGATCGCGCACCGTAACCACCGCTATTGAGCCCAGCCTGGATATTTCGCCGAGCGATCTAGCTTTCCGGCAGCTCGACGACGATATTGCCGCTCGCCTGCATCGTGGCCGTCGCTCCCGCCGGCACGAGCAGCGTCGATGAAGCTTCTTCGACCAGCGCCGGCCCGGCGAGGCGCATTCCCGCCGGCAGTGTGGAGCGCTCGTACACCGGCGCGGTTTGCGGTGCAGCACCTTGGCCGAGCACGATAGTACGCGTCGTTCGCGGCTGTGGCTGCGACTGCGCTTCTGCAAGTCCGAGCGAGAGCTGGCCCCGGCCGGCCGTAGCCGTGGCGCACACCCGGATGTTCACGATCTCGACCTCCGCGACCGGCGGCCAGCGACCGAACACCGTGGCGTAGGTCTGCTCGAAGGCGTCGCGCAGCACCGGTTGCTCGAACCCGTCGGTGATCGTTTCGTGGCGGTAGACGCCGTCGGGCACTTCGCGGATCGCCTTGCGCATCGCCTGTTCGGAACGCCACTGGATCTCTTCGGCCAGCAGGGCGAGATCGTCCAGCCCGTGGCTGCGCATGAGCGCCAGCACGCGTCGCTCCATCAGATCGAGCGCGGAGAACTGCGCGAACAGATCGCCCACCACCTGGTCGGGCACGCGCACGTTCTTGCGCAGCAGGCGCAGGAAGGTCTCGTCCGGCACGCCCGCGTGCACGACTTTCAGCGGCGGAATCTGCAGGCCTTCCTCGTACACTTCGCGTGAATCGGCCGAGCGGATGCGACCGCCGATGTCCGGCGCATGCGCCACCGAGCCGGCGAAGCCGACCAGGACGCCGTCGCGGAAGATGGGCTTGGCCACGGTGATATCGGGCAGATGCCCGGTACCCAGCCAGATGTCGTTGGTCGCGAGGACGTCGCCCGGCGCCAGCGATTGCGCCGGATACTCCCGCAGAAATTCGCGGATGGTGCGCGGCACGGTGCCGATGAACGAGGGAATCGAGTCGGTCGCCTGCACCAGCGAATAGCCGCGGGCATCGGTGAGCACGCAGGCGAAGTCGTTGGACTCGCGCACGACGGTGGAGAACGAGGTGCGCACCAGCGCCGCGGCCGCCTCGTCGGCGGTGGATATGAGGCGGGTCCACAGCACTTCCAGCGTAACCGGATCGAATCGGGCGCTGCCTGCCATTCGGGGATTCCTTCGTGCCGGCGGTTACCTCGCCCGCGCGCTCGATTCTAGCGCACGGCCCGTCAGCCGGCGCCGGGGCGGATGGGGCGCGCGGGCGCTATCATGGCGCGGCCGGCGCAACGAACGCGAGCGCGTTTGCGCAATCGTGAGCCGCGCCCTTCCGCCGACAGGAGCGCAGAGCATCGCGCCGCCACGGCTTCACGTGCCGCATCGTCGATAAGGCTTTGTCATGACCGATGTCGTCAAATACCTCGCCACTCCGACGGCGCCGCTCTACGCCCAGCCAACGGGCCGCCGGCGGCGCATCGAGCTCTTGTGGGGCGACCGCGTGCACGTGCTCGATTCGTCAGCCGCACGCTGGCGCGTGCGTGCCCGCGGCATTACCGGCTACGTCGATCCGGCCGCGCTGGGCGATACGTCGCTGCTCGAGGTGTACTTCATCGACGTCGGCCAGGGCGACGGGATTTTGATCCGCTTCCCCGACGACCGCCATGTGCTGATCGACGGTGGCTACAACCGCGCGAAGCAGCAGACCGGGAAGAACGCGGCCGATTTCGTCGACTGGAAGTTCGTGCGCGACTACGGCCGCGACGCGATCGTGCTCGACGCGATGATGAGCTCGCACTGCGATGCCGATCACTACGGCGGGCTGTGGGACTTGCTCGAGCCGGCGCACCAGGACGAGCTGGATGCGAAGTCGGTCGAGGTGAAGGCTTTCTACCACGCCGGCGTTTCGTGGTGGAGCGATGCGGGCAAGCGCAATCTCGGACCGGTCGAGAACGATCGCCTGGTTCGCCTGCTGCAGGGCCGCACGAGCCTGCGGGAAGCGTTGCGCGCAGGCGCGCAACCGGCATTGCAGGGGGAATGGGCGAGCTTCCTGCGCCGGGTGCTGGCGTGCGGTTGCAAGGTCAAGCGATTGAGCGATCGCACCCCCTATGTGCCCGGATTCGATCCGGAACAGGGCGCGGCGTCGCTGCGCGTGCTCGCCCCGGTGGAGCCGGACAAGGGGCGCCTGTACGATCTCGGAAGCAATTCGCAGAACACCAATGGCAACAGCCTCGTGCTGCGCCTCGACTACGGGCGCGCACGCATACTCCTCACCGGCGATCTCAACCGCAATGCGCACCGTCGCCTGCTCGAAGCCTATACCGGCAGCCGGCTGGATTTCGCCTGCGATGTGGCCAAGAGTTGCCATCACGGCTCCGACGACGTCTCGTATCAGTTCCTGGCGGCGACCGAGCCCTCGGCCACCATCATCAGCTCCGGCGACAGCGAACAGCATGCGCATCCGCGCCCGGCGATCGTGAGCGCCTCCGCGGTGGCGGGGCACGTCAGCGTCGATGCCGACCGCTTGCTTACGCCGCTCGTCTACTCGACCGAGATATCGCGCAGTTTCCGTGTCGGTCGAGTCGATGCCTTGACGTTATCCGGCAACACGCTGGATGCCGCGGCTCTGGCGGCAGCCAAGGCGCGCGTGGGGTACAAGCAGGTGAACGCGGGCGATCTGAAGGCGGCGAGCGGCTCGCGCCGGCTGGCGGGCTCCTACATGGTCACGGGAATCGTGTACGGCCTGGTCAACGTGCGTACCGACGGCGATACGCTGCTGTGCGCGACGCTGAACGAGAAGAACAGTAGCTGGGACTGGACGACGTTCAAGTCGCGCTTCTGAGGCGAATGGCTACTTGACGACGCCGAGCTCCAGGTTCGTCACCACGCTGCCTTCGGGCGGGACCTCGACCGCGCTCGGCGCGGCCGTGCCGAGCCGGGCGGGTTCGATTTTCTTGGTCGCGCGCAACGCCTCCGCGATTGCCTCGCCGCGCCGCTGCGCGAGCTCGGTAAGCGCAGCGTCCTCGACCGGCCGTGCCTCGATCAGCCGCCGCACCATGGCACGTGCGACGCGAATATCTCCGATGGCCGGCGCGCTCGTGGCCGGCTTGACGCCCGCGTCCGCAGGCGCGTCCGTGGCGCCAGTGCCTGCCGCATTCGCCGAGGCCTGCGGCTTCGGGGCGGCGGTCGGTTCCGCGGGCGGCTTCGCTTCGCTGCTGCCGGCAGCCGGTGAGCCGGCACCGGACTTCGGCTTGCGCTTCGCCACCTCCGCGCGCAGGTCGCGTGCGGCAGGAAAGCCGAACGCGTCCGTGAAGGTCGCCTCAATGGCGCTACGGATGCGCGAGCTGCCGTAGTCGAGCGGCCCGGGAGACTCGCCGGGATCGAGTTTGATGCCGGCGCGCGCGAGCACATCGCGCCGCACCGCGGCCGACTGCAACGCTTCCCGGTCGGCTTGCGGCGCATAGGTGGGATTCACGGTGAGCTTGAGCTCGGGCCGCTTCCCGAGCGCCTCGGCGACCGTCTCCAGATGCACGCGTTCGGGCGGCGCGATGCGTGCGCTGCCGGGATCGAACCGGATGGAGGAAAGCTCTTCGGCGCTGGCGCCGCCGCCGAGAATGCTCGCCAGAGCGCGAAACGGCGCGGTCACGATGCGGCCGAGCAGGTTGCCGAACGCGTTCCACACCACGGCCGCGATGCTGAACTGCGGGTCTTCGAGGCTGCCGGAAACCGGCAGCCCGATATCGATGCGGCCCTTGTCGTCCTTGAGGATGGCGATTGCGAGCTCCAGCGGCAGATCGAGTGCCGACGGGCTTTCGACCCGCTCGCCCAGCTCGAGCTTGTCGACGACGATCTTGTTCTCGCCCACGAGCTGGCTTTTCCTGATGCGGTACTGCAGGTCCATCGACAGCTTGCCGGAGGCGATGCGATAGCCCGCGAACTTGGCCGCATAGGGCGTGAGATCGGTCATCTCCAGGTTGCGGAAAATCAGGTTCACATTGGTGAAGACTTTCGGCTTGAACAGATTCATGACGCCGCGGATCTGAGCCGAGCCGAACTCGTCCACGCGCGCGTCGAGCTCCATCCGGGCGCGCGTGTCGGCCGAGGTGGAAATGCCGGTGACGACACCCTGCAGCTCGTGCATGCGCGTGTTGAATTGCGGCGTCAGGCTCAAGTCGGAGAATTCGAGCACCGAGTTGTCCACGCGCACGCGCGAAATCACGATCGGGAACGGATCGGCGGCATCGCTTGCATCGGCCGCGCGTTTCGCGCCTGTATCGGTCGGCGGCGGTTTCGCGACCGCAGCCGCGTTAGACGTTGCTGATTGCGCTTGCGGGCGCAGCAGCTTGACGATGTTGACGCTCTGGTCCTCGGTGATCAAAAGGCGCGTGGCGAGCTTGTCGAGCCGCAGGTCCGGGATTTCCAAACGATCGGGGCCCAGGGTCAGTCGCGTCTGCGCGGCGCGCAGCGTTTCGATCGACAGGAACGGCTGCGCCGGCTCGGTCTCCTCGACGATGACCTTGTCCAGCCCCAGCTCGCCCTCGAACACGAAATCCGCGCCGGCTGCTTGGGTGAATCCATAGCGCAGGCGTCCGTCGGCGGACGCGAGTGCCGACACGATCTGCACCCGCGCGTAGCGGGCGGCGTAGGGTTGTAGCGGCGTCAACGACAGCCCGCTCAGCTTCACCTTGAGATCGGCTGCATACGTGCGTGCGTGGACGCTTCCCGCGACATTGAACTGACCGCCGTCCTTGATACGCCCGCTGAGCTGAAGCTGCATCGGCTTGGCGCCGTCGGTGCTCGCATTGCGCACACGAGCGTTCAGCTGCTGCAGCTCGACGGCAAGCGGCGGCTCCTGGCGCCGATCGGTGAAGGTGCCGCCGAGATTGCCGAGCTCGATGGCGTTCACCACGACCTGCCACGGCGCCGCGGCCTGCGCGGGTTTCGCCTGCGCCGGCGTTGCGCCTGAACCGAATGCGGCTACGAGAGCATCCCAGTTCGACTTTCCTGCTGCGGCCAGCGTGACTGCGGCATGGACGTCGGCAACAGCGACCTTCTCGACGCTCAAGGTGCGGCTGCCCGTCGAGGCGGCTGCGCCGGCGAGCTCGGCGCGCGCCAGGCGCGCGAGCTCGTTGCCGCTCGCGGGGTCGCGCACCAGCGCCGATTGGATCGCACCGCCCAAGCCATCGATACGAACGCTCGGGTTGTTCGCGCCCGGTTCGAGTGCGACCGTGCGCGCACGCGCGGTCGCCGAACCGATTTCGATGGCGTTCTTTGCGTCCTTGCTCAGACGCGCTGCGATGCCGTTCGCTTCGAGCGCAAACCCGGTGCCTTCGACCCGTGCGCCGCCGTTCTCGCTGGCGCTGACCCGAACCGATTCGATTGCGGCGCCGGCCTTGCCGGCCTGCCAGCGGTCATCGCCTTGCCCTAGATCGATCGATGCGAGCGCCGCGTCGACGCCTTTGGCATCGAGCTCGATGCCGCTGCCGCCGAGCTTTGCGTCGACGCCGGCTGCCTTCAGCGCCGCTTGCGCGCCTTCGAGCTGTTGCTCGCCGCTGCGTAAGGCGAGCTTGCCGATCGCACTCCGGATGTTCGAAAGCGTGATCGCGTTCGCCGCGCTCGAATGGGTCGCCTGCGCAGTCGTTTCGAATGCAACGTCGGCAGCCGATACCTCGGCGGCGGACTCGACCCGCCGATCGGCATACGAGAACGCCGAACCGGTAACGACCAGCCGGCCGATGCGGCCGCTCCAGGGCTGGGCATTCGCGGCTGCGGTTGCCGGCGTTTCGGTCTGCGGGGCAGGTGCTGAGGCAGATGCCGCGGCAGGTGTCGGGGCAGGTGTCGGGGCAGGTGTCGGGGCAGGTGTCGGGGCAGGTGTCGGGGCAGGTGTCGAGATAGGCGCCGGCGCAGGTTCTGAGGCGGCGTCCGGCGCTCTCGGGATGGCGCCCGACCAGTTGCCGGACCCATCGGCGCCCACCTCCAGCGCGAGTGCCGCGTGCGCGATCTCCACGCGCTCGAGTGCGAACGTGCGTGCAGCGAGATCCAGCGTACCACCACTCAGCTGCAAGCTCTCGAGCTGCGCGAACGGCTCACGCGCAGCACGGTTCACCAGCGTCAGGTCCGCAATGCGCGCTTGCAGGTTCGACATCGTGAACGCGCCCACACCCCCTGCGAACGCGCTGTCGTAATCGAAGGACAGGTCGAGCGTGCCGGCGGCGCGCTCCAGCGCAATGCGGTTGCCGAGCCAACGCGCCAGGGTCGCAAAGTTCCAGCCTTGCAGGGCGAGCCGGCCCTTGGACGCGATCGGGTTGATGGAGACTTCGCCGTTCCATTCGATACGTTCCCCGTCCGGCGAACGGGCCGTCAGCTTGTAGGGCGCGGTGTCGGAGGCTTCGGTCGTGAGCTCGGTAAGCTCGAACGCGATTGGGGCGAGCGTCAGCCCCGCCGCTTGTCCTGCCTGCGGATCGGCCAGATCGATGCGACCTGCTTCGATGGCGATGTGCTCGATCGCAAGCCGGGGCCGGGGCTGGTCCGGCTGGGGCTTGGGATCGCGCAACGCATCCAGCAGCGCGCTGAAATTATGCCGCCCGTTCGGCCGCAGCTCGACACGGACCTCGGGCGCTCGTGCAGCGATGTCGGCAAAAGTCCAGGCGCGCCGCCACAGGCTCGCCGCTTCGAAGTCGACCCACAGATTACCGCAGGCGAACATCGCGCCGCCATCGGGCTCGCGCAAATCGATACCGACGAGCTCGGCCCTGAAGGTGAACGGATTGAACCGCACCTCGCCCAGCGTCAGCTTGTGGCCGAGATCGCGCTCGACGAACGAGACCAGCAAACGCTTCGCGGCATACGGCACGAGCAGGAAGCCGAGCAGGGCGTACAGCGCGACCGCCGCTGCCAGCGAGAGCACGACTATCCGTATGCGTTTGCGGTTCACGGCGCGAAGCTCCTTGCGCTCGATTATCGGGGAAAGCGCGGGTCGCACCAAGCAGCCGGTCGGGCTCGACCGCCGCAATGCGCACACGGTGTGAATATAATCACCGTTCGACAGCTCGTAGCACCGGCTTTGCACGGCTGCCCACATGCCGCGAGTGCAACGCTTGCTGCGTCGACCCACAGCATGCTCTCGATGCTCTCCACACCAGTCACCGACATCGTCGAGCACGCCGAGCACGCGCTCGCCGAATGCATGGCCGCCGACCGCTATCGTCTGGTCGCAGCGCTCGCGCGGCTGCGTGCCGCGGAAAGCGATCCCGAACGCTTTGCGGCGCGACTCGCGACCTTGCGCGCGGGCATGGCGCAATCGCAGGCACGCCGGCTGGAGCGCCTGGCGCACATGCCGCAGCCCTCGTATCCGGAGTCGCTGCCGGTAGCCGCCAAGCGCGACGAGATCGCGGCCGCCATCGCGCGCCATCCGGTCACCATCGTGTGCGGCGAGACGGGTTCGGGCAAGACCACGCAACTGCCCAAGATCTGCCTCGATCTGAAACGCGGCGCAAGCGGGCTCATCGGACACACCCAGCCGCGGCGCATCGCCGCCCGCAGCGTGGCTGCGCGCATTGCGCAAGAGCTCGGTTCGTCGCTCGGCGCGATCGTCGGTTACAAGGTGCGATTCCAGGACAAGCTCGCGCCCTCGGCCTACGTCAAGCTGATGACCGACGGCATCCTGCTCGCCGAGACTCAGGGCGACCAGCTGCTGGCGGCCTACGACACCATCATCATCGACGAAGCGCACGAGCGCAGCCTCAACATCGACTTCCTGCTCGGCTACTTGCGCCAGCTGCTGCCGCGGCGGCCCGACCTCAAGGTGGTGGTCACGTCGGCCACGATCGACGCCGAGCGTTTCTCGCGTCACTTCGACGCTGCGCCCGTGATCGAAGTCTCGGGCCGGCTCTATCCGGTCGAGATCCGCTATCGCGCGCCGCAACGCGAGGCCGATGTCGATGACGATGCCGACGAGAGCGAGCTCGGCGCGGCGATCGTGGACGCGGTCGACGAGGCGCACCGCTGCGGTCCGGGCCACGTGCTCGTTTTCCTGCCCGGCGAGCGCGAGATCCGGCAGAGCGCCGAAGCGTTGCGCAAGCGCCACCCGGCGGGCGCGGAGATCCTGCCGTTGTATGCGCGTCTGTCTGCGGCCGAGCAGGAACGCGTGTTCGAGCCGACCAATGCGCGCCGCATCGTGCTCGCCACCAATGTGGCCGAGACCTCGCTCACCGTGCCGGGCATCCGCTACGTGATCGACACCGGGCTTGCACGCATCAACCGCTACAGCTACCGCAACAAGGTCGAGCAGCTCCAGATCGAGAAGATCGCGCAAGCGTCGGCCAACCAGCGGGCGGGACGCTGTGGGCGCGTGTCCGACGGCATCTGCTTTCGGCTCTATGACGAGGACGATTTCGCGGCACGCCCGCGCTTTGGCGATCCGGAGCTGTTGCGCTCGTCGCTGGCCGGCGTGATCCTGCGGATGAAGGCGCTCGACCTGGGCGATGTCGAGAACTTTCCGTTTCTCGATCCACCGCAGCCGCGCATGGTGAGCGATGGCTATCAGCTGCTGGCCGAGCTGGGCGCCGTCGACGACAAGCGCCGCCTGACGTCGATAGGCCGGCAGCTCGCCCGCCTGCCGATCGATCCGCGCATCGGGCGCATGGTGCTGGCCGCGAGCCGCGAGAACTGCCTGCGCGAGATTCTTGTTCTAGCCGCGGCGCTCTCCATCCAGGATCCGCGCGAGCGTCCGCTGGACAAGGCGCAAGCCGCCGACGAGCGCCATGCCGCCTTCCGCGACGAGCGCTCGGATTTCACCGGCCTGCTCGCGCTCTGGCGCTTTTACGACGAGGCTGTCCGCCACAAGAAATCCAACCGCAAGCTCGTCGAGCTGTTGCGCGAGCACTTCCTGTCGCCGTCGCGGATGCGCGAATGGCGCGAGGTCCATGGCCAGCTGCACGTGCTGTTGAGCGAGAGCGGCGTGCTCGAAAGCGAGACCGAGGCGAGCTACGAGCAGATCCACCGCGCGCTGCTGACCGGATTGCTGGGCAACATCGGCTCGAAGAACGAAGACGGCGAATACGACGGCGCGCGCGGAATTCGCTTCGCCCTGCATCCGGCTTCGGGGCTGCGCAAGCGCTCGCCGAAATGGGTGATGGGCGCGGAGCTGGTGGAGACCGCGCGCTTGTTCGCGCGCGTCGCCGCGCAGATCGAACCGCAGTGGATCGAGACGGCGGGGGCGCACCTGGTGCGGCGGGCGTGGCTCGATCCGCGTTGGGACAAGGAACAGGCGCAGGCGATTGCGTGGGAGCAGGTCTCGTTGTACGGGCTCGTGCTGGTCGCGCGCCGGCGCGTGCCCTATGCGCCGGTCGATCCCGCCCATGCGCGCGAGATCTTCATCCGCGCCGGCCTGGTCGAAGGCGGTTACGTCTCGACCGCGCAATTCCAGCGCCACAACGCAGCGCTCAAGCGCGAGATCGTCGCGCTCGAGCACAAGTCGCGGCGGCGCGACGTGCTGGTCGATGATTCGGCCTTGTTCCGGTTCTTCGATGCGCGCATCCCGGCCGGGGTGAATTCAGGCGCGAGCTTCGAAGCCTGGCGCAAGCAGACCGAGCGCGACGAGCCGCGGCTGCTCTGCATGCGCCACGAAGACTTGGTGCGGGCCGAAGCGGGCGACATCTCGGCCGCGCGCTTCCCGGACAGCCTGCGTGCGGGTGATACCGAGCTCAAGCTGCGCTATCGCTTCGACCCGGGTCATCCGCTGGATGGCGTGACGGCGATCGTGCCGTTGCACCTGCTCAACCGCATCGCGCCCGAGCCGTTCGAGTGGCTGGTGCCTGGATTGCTGCGCGACAAGGTGAATTCGCTCTCGCGCGGTCTGCCGAAGACGCTGCGACGCGCCTGCGTGCCGATCCCCGAGACCGTGACGGCCTGTCTCGAATGGCTGGACCGGGCGGGGCACGAGCGCTCGTTGCTCGATGCGCTGTCGGAAGCGCTGGAAGCGGTGCGCGGGATCGTCGTGCCGCTCGATCTGTGGCGCGACATCGAGATGCCGGCGCACTTGCGCATGAACTTCAGCGTGGTGGACGAACAGGGCGAGGAAGTGGCCTGCGGGCGCGATCTGCCGGCATTGCAGCGCGCGCACGGCACTAGAGCCCAGGCGAGCTTCACGCCGCAGACGCAATGGGAGCGAAGCGCAATTCGCAGCTGGGATGACATCGCGCTGCCCGAAACGGTCGAGTTCATGCGCGCAGGGCAGCGGCTCGTGGGCCATCCGGCGCTCGTCGACGCAGGCGACAGCGTGCGTCTCACGCTGCTCGATACCGCGGCCAAGGCGCAGGCCGAAACGCGCATGGGCACGACGCGCCTGACGCGCTTGACGCTCAAGGACCAGGTGCGCGCGCTGGAACGGCTGTTTACGCCGGGAAAGCAGCTGGCGCTCGCCTACATCGCCTATGGCAGCGGCGACCAGCTGCGCGAGTCGTTGCTGCAGGCGAGCCTGAACCGGGCGCTTTGGGCGGACCCGGCGCCGGTGCGTACGCGCGGCCAGTTCGAGGCGAAATTGAAGCAGGCGCGGGCGCGGCTGCAGGTCGTGGGACAGGAATATCTGCGTCTGGCCGAGGCTATCCTCGGTGAGGCGCACGCGCTGCGCAAGGCGATCGAGGCGCCGCCGGCGCAAGCGTTTCGGCACGCGACCATCGATCTCGAACGCCAGCTCGATGCACTGGTATTTCCTGGCTTCGTCGCGCAGGTGCCCTACGAGCACCTGCAACACTACCCGCGCTACCTGGCCGCCATGTCGCGACGACTGCAGAAGCTGCCGCAAGCGCCGGATCGCGATGAGCAGCATAGTCATGAGCTCTCCCGCTGGTGGCAGCAGCTGCAGAGCCGTGCCGAGCGCAATCGCAAGAGCGGCCTGGTGGAGCCCGCGCTGGACGAGTTTCGCTGGATGCTCGAAGAGCAGCGCGTGTCGCTGTTCGCGCAGGAATTGAAGACGCCTTACCCGGTCTCGTACAAGCGGCTGGCAAGGGCGTGGGGCGCGCTGCCGTAAGCGGGAAGCGCGGCACGCGTGCGGGCGCGGCTTGTTCCGGCGCGTCGGGCGGGATAGCATCGAACGCGGCCCGCGCAGGCTCGTAGTTAGCGCGGCACGCGCATGCCCGTAGTTCTGACGCGCAAACGCGGCGTCGCAGCGGAGTATCTATGGCGATCAACTGGCTTTTCGCGCTCAAGGCGGTGCCGTGGGCAGACGTGGTGCAGGCAGCTCCGGCCATCGTGAAGGGCGCGCGCAAGCTCTTCAACACCGCGCGCGAGTCGCAGGCGCCGCCCGTCGGTGACGCCGAGACGTACGTGGAGCAGGGCGGCGATGCCGCGCATGCTCGCCTGCGGCAGCTCGAGATCGCGCTGCAAAATCTGGATGCGGAGCAGAACTCGAGCGCGGAGCTCATTCGCTCGCTCGCCGAGCAGAACGCGCGCGTGATCGAGGCGATCGAGGTCCTGCGTGCGCGCATGCGGCTTCTGCTCGGCATCAGCATCGGCTTGACCGTGGCGTTCGCCGCGGCTGCGCTATGGCTGATCACACGCTGAGGACATCCAGGAGCGCGCCCGCTATGCGCGCCTGATCGAGTCTGCCGGCATCAAGCTCGACTGACAGCTCGACTGACGCTTCTTCAGGCTTTTACTGCGGTGCCGACGGCGCAGCTCACGCCGGTTCCGCCCAGGCCGCAATAGCCGCCGGGATTCTTCGCCAGATACTGCTGGTGATATTCCTCGGCGTAGTAGAAAGCCTTGGCTGGCGCGATTTCGGTCGTGATCGGGCCGTAGCCCGCCCGCTTCAGCGCTTCCTGATAGTCGGCACGCGTACGCTCGGCGATTTCGCGCTGCGTGTCGGAGTACGTATAAATGGCCGAGCGGTACTGCGTGCCGACGTCGTTGCCCTGGCGCATGCCCTGGGTCGGGTCGTGCGCTTCCCAGAACTCCTTGAGGAGCGCCTCGTACGGCAGGCGCGCGGGATCGAACACCACCAGCACCAGTTCCGTGTGGCCCGTGAGGCCGCTGCAGACTTCCTCATAGGTGGGATTGGGCGTGGCGCCGCCACCGTAGCCGACCGCCGTGGAGAATACGCCCGGCGTCTGCCAGAACTTGCGCTCGGCGCCCCAGAAGCAGCCGAGCCCCAATTGCGCCAGTGCCATGGCCTCGGGGAATGGCGGCTTGAGCGGATTGCCGTTGACGTAGTGACGTGCGGGAACCGGCATTTCCTGTGCGCGTCCCGACTGCGCTTCGCCGGGCTCTAGCATGCGAGCCTTCTTGCCGAATTGGAACATGATGGCCTTTCTGCGTCGGTGGACAGTCTTGGGTCGGATGGTTGCGTGACAAATTACAAGGGCGCGGGGGTACCTTGCAAGCTCCGGCTGTGCAGCGCCCTGGACGCCGTCTTCAGTCCTGCGCCCGGCCAGCCGTTAAATGGAGCTTCGAGGGCCGGGCAGGCTCGGCGTTTCGCAGCCGGGCTCAAGTTTTTCCGCCGGCTGCCGAAATCATGCACCGAGTAGGGGTCTCCTCCTGGCGCTCTACTCGGTGTGGACTTTCGGGCAGCCCTCGGGGCTGCCCGTTTTTTTTTGCACTCGCTACTGGGTTCAGTGCTGTGCGAATCGGGTTCAGTGCTGTGCGAATCGCATCATGACGGCTCGTCATCCGATCACCAAGAAATCACCGCTTACGCGACACAGTACGGCCATGACGGTGCTGTTCGCCGATATCTGCGGCAGCACCCGGCTCTATTGTTCGCTCGGCGACGAAGCCGCACGCGCCATCGTCGCGGCCGGCCTCGATGCGGTGATCGACGTCCTGCCGCGCTACGGCGGTCGCCTGGTCAAGACGCTGGGCGACGAGGTGATGTGCGTATTTCCGGAACCGGATCGGGCCGTTCTCGCCGCCGCCGCAATGCAGGCGCAGATCGACGCCGCGCGCCCCGCCGGGCATGCCCTCGCGATGCATGTCGGGCTGCATCATGGGCCGGTGCTGGTGGAAGGCAGCGATCTATTCGGCGACACGGTGAACGCCGCCAGCTACCTGTGCGCGGTCGCTTCCCGAGGACAGATCCTGACCACGGAGGCGACCATCGGCGGCCTGTCCGAAGCCGTGCGGGAACGCACTCGCCCGCTGTTCTTCGCCGTCATCAAGGGTTCCAGCGTCGAGTCGGCGCTCTACCAGGTGATCTGGCAGCAGGATAGCGCTGTGCTCACCGACGTGAATCTGCGCCGTCACAACCTGGTGCCGCCCGACAGCGGCAGCCTGCTGGTCTCGTTCGGCGACGCGCAAGTGCGCATCGATCCGCGCCGGCCATCGATCGTTCTGGGCCGGGACGCGGACTGCGATATTGCCGTCGGCGACTCTTTCGCTTCGCGCCGCCATGCCACCCTCATCCTGCGCCGCACCCAGGTCTACCTCAGCGACCACAGCACCAACGGCACGTTCGTGCGCCGCAGCGACGGCGAGACCGCGCACGTGTTTCGCAGCGAGCTGCTGCTCGACGGCTCGGGAGAACTGAGCCTGGGGCGTGCGTTCGATCAGGGGGAGCCGCAGGCCATCGGTTTTCGCCGCGACCGACGCGCCCTCTATCGCGTCTGATGTCCGCGCAAGGCGCGGGCTTTCAGCGTGACGGCAGAACCTTGCCCGGATTGAGTATGCCGGCGGGATCGAGCGCGGCCTTGAGCCGTTGCATCAGTGCGAGCTCGGTCGGGCTCTTGTAGCGCGCGAGCTCGTCCACCTTGACCAACCCGATGCCGTGCTCGGCGCTGAAGCTGCCGCCGAGCGACATCACCAGATCGTGCACCAGCGCATAGACATCGTGCTGGCGGGCGATGAAATCCTCCACGTCGCTGCCCGCGGCTGCGGTGGCGTTGAAGTGGATGTTGCCGTCGCCGATATGGCCGAAGGCGACGATACGAACCCCGGGAAAGCGCGTGCGCAATGTTTCCGAAGCGCGGGTGATGAACTGCGCAATGCGGCTCACGGGCACCGACACGTCGTGCCGCACCCAGGGCGCTTCCCTGCGGTTGGCTTCCGGGATCTCCTCGCGCATGCGCCACAAGTGCTCGGCCTGCGCTTGCGAATTGGCGACGATCGCGTCGTGCACGCGACCCTCACGCATGCCCGCTTCGAGTGTGGCTTCGGCCATGGTGCGCAGCTCTCTAGCGCCTTGGGTGTCGCGCAACTCGCCGAGCACGTACCAGTCGTAGCGCGACGCGAACGGATCGCTGAAGCGCGGAATCTGTTTGAACAGGATGTCGAGGCACAGCCGCGACATGAGCTCGAATCCCGTCAGCCGGTCGCCGCAGCGGGCGCGAAAGCGGTTCAGCATGTCGACCGCGACTGCCGGCTCGGGCACCGAGAACAGCACCGTGGCCGCCGCCTTCGGCGCCGGATAGAGCTTGAGCACGGCGGCCGTGATGACGCCGAGCGTGCCCTCGGAGCCGAGGAACAGTTGCTTCAGATCGTAGCCGGTGTTGTCCTTGCGCAGGGCCCGCAGGCCATCCCACAGGGAACCGTCGGCGAGCACGACCTCGAGCCCCAGCACCATCTCGCGCGCATTGCCATAGCGCAGCACCGCGGTGCCACCGGCGTTGGTGGAAAGATTGCCGCCGATCTGGCAGCTGCCTTCCGCCCCGAGGCTCAAGGGAAACAGTCGATCCGCCCCTGCGGCCGCTTCCTGGACACGTGCTAGAACGCAGCCCGCTTCCACGGTGATCGTATTGTTCGCGACATCCAGGCTGCGAATCCGGTTCAGGCGCGACAACGACAGGACCACCTGTTCGCCTTCGGCCGATGGAATCGCGCCGGCGCATTGGCCGGTGTTGCCGCCCTGGGGAACGAGCGCGGTCTGCGTCTGCGCACAGATGTGCACGGCTGCGGCCACCTCGGCGCTGGACGCGGGACGCAGTACGGCGAGCGGGGTGGCGCGCACGCGCCCGCGCCAGTCGGCCGCATACGGCTCCATGTCGGCGCCAGCGCTCAGGACGCCCGCCGGCCCCAGTGCTTGCACGAAGCGAGCCAGCAGCGCTTCGCGCGCTACGGTGGGCGCGAGGCTAGCGGCCATGACGGCTCAATGAGGCAGGGCGCGCGCAACCGCGCCCGCGTCGAGCAGGACGCGGGTAGCCGCGCGCATGCTCGCATGCTCGGTGCGCATGCGCCAGGCAAGGAGGATCTCGCGCCTCTGCGTACGAAGTGTGTCGGCGAGACAGGCGTTGCTCAAGGGTCGCTCCGGTGACGCGGGATTCGGAGGAGGGCGTGCCCGCGGCATAAGGCGATGGTTGCGGGCGCGGCCTATTGTACACTCGATGCGCACGCGCTCCGGCTGCGGCGGGTGGCGCGAATCGTCACGAGCCCGCATGCGGTTAGGAAATTGAAAACGACTTTTCTCGACTTCGAGCAGCCGATCGCGGACCTGGAGGCCAAGATCGAGGAGCTGCGCTATGTGCAGGACGACTCCGCGGTCGACATCTCGGAGGAGATCGGCCGGCTGCAGAAGAAGAGTAACGCGCTGACGAAGGATATCTATGCCAAGCTGAGCGCGTGGCAGGTTGCCATGGTCGCGCGCCATCCGCAGCGCCCGTACACGCTCGACTACATCCAGGGGCTGTTCGCCGACTTCGAGGAGCTGCACGGCGATCGCAGCTTCGCCGACGACAACGCCATCGTCGGCGGCATCGCGCGTTTCGACGGCGAAAGCTGCGTCGTTCTCGGCCACCAGAAGGGACGCGACACCAAGGAGAAGCTGCTGCGCAATTTCGGCATGCCGCGCCCCGAAGGTTATCGCAAGGCGCTGCGGCTGATGAAGATGGCCGAGAAGTTCGGCCTGCCGATCTACACCTTTGTCGATACCCCGGGCGCCTATCCGGGGGTCGGTGCCGAGGAACGCGGTCAATCGGAAGCGATCGGGCGCAACCTGTTCGAGATGGCGCGGCTGCGCGTGCCGGTGATCACGACCGTGATCGGCGAAGGCGGTTCCGGCGGGGCGCTCGCGCTCGCGCTCGGCGACACGATCCTCATGCTGCAATACGGGACCTACTCGGTCATCTCGCCCGAAGGCTGCGCCTCGATCCTGTGGAAGAGCGCCGAGCGTGCTGCCGACGCCGCCGAAACCCTCGGCATTACCGCGTCGCGGCTGAAGACGCTCGGCCTGATCGACAAGGTCGTGCCCGAGCCGCTGGGCGGCGCGCATCGCGATCCGGAGACGACGGCGCAGAATCTGCGCCGCGCGCTGGTCGATGCGCGCCGCGAGCTCGCCAAGCTGAGCGAGGACAAGCTGCTCGAAGCGCGCTATCAGCGCTGGATTGCCTATGGTAAGTTCAAGGAAAGCGCCAAGCGCTGAGTCGAGCGGCCGGCTGGAGGCGCACGTCGCAGCCGAGATGACGGCTCAGGTCGCGGCCGCGATGACGGCGCAGGTCGCGCCGGGGGCGGCGACGGTAACGGTGGGCCTGAGCGGCGGGGTCGACTCGGTCGTCTTGCTTGCGTTGCTGCGCCGAATCGCGCCGGGCCTTGGTTTCGAATTGCGAGCATTGCACGTCAATCACGGCTTGAGCCCGCATGCGGCGGACTGGGAACGGTTCTGCCAGACGCATTGCGCGCGGCGGCGAGTGCCGTTCCAGGCGGTGCGCGTCCGCGTGCCCGGCGAGGGCTCCAACATCGAGGCGCAGGCGCGCGCGGCGCGCTACCGGGCGTTCTCGGAATGCGGCTCGGAACTGATCGCGCTTGCACACCACCGCGACGATCAGGCCGAGACACTGCTGCTCAACCTCGTCCGCGGCTCGGGCGTGCACGGGCTCGCCGGCATGCCGGCGGTGCGCTCGCTCGATGGTGCGCAGGATGCGGCGCATGCGAGCCGGGTGCGTCTCATCCGGCCGCTGCTTCGCATCGCACGCAGCGATCTGCTGCGCTATGCGCGCTCGCAGCGCCTGCGCTGGATCGAGGACGAGAGCAACCGCGATGCGCGCTTCACCCGCAACTTCCTGCGCTTGCAGGTCTTGCCGCTGCTCGAGCGGCGCTTTCCGGGCACGCATGAAACGCTGGCGCGCAGCGCGGCGCATTTGCGCGATGCGGCGGCGCTGCTCGACGAGCTTGCCGCCGCCGATTGCGCGGCCAGCGGCGACGGCCATCGGCTCGACCTGCAGCGGTTGTGCGCCTTGGGCGCTGCGCGCGGCGCGAACGCGTTGCGTCATTTGCTGGCGTGCCACGGCGAAGCGCCGCCGAGCCTTGCGCGCACGCGCGAGATGCTGCGCCAACTGACGAGCGCCAGGACCGATGCGCAGCCGGCAATCGATCTGGAGCGAATCAGCGTGCGCCGATTTCGCGGCTGGATCGAGCTGGTTGCGCTGGGGCCGCTCGAGCGCGAACGCGAACCGCTGCCTTGGAACGGCGAGCGCTCGCTGCGCCTGGCCGACGGCGCGGAGCTGATCGCGAGGCCGAGTCGCGGCAACGGGATCAGCGCGGCGCGGCTGCACACGGCCGCCGTCACCATTCGACGCCGCCGCGGCGGCGAGCGCGTGCGCATCGCGCATACGGGCGCGATGCGCACGCTGAAGAACCTGTTGCAGGAAGCGGGGGTCGCACCTTGGGTGCGAGCGCGCATGCCGCTGGTTTATTGCGGCGAACGCTTCGCCTGGGCACCGTTCGTCGGTGTTGCCGCCGATTTCCGGGCCGTGGCCGGCGAGCGCGCGTGGCAGTTTTGCTGGCGCCCGCGCGGAGCTTCCGAGCATTTTGGATAATGGCTTCGTTTCAATGCCTTATCGTGCTATATTCAGCGGTTAATTCAATCTGGAGAGCCTGGATGGCCGTCGAGCGCACGCTATCGATCATCAAACCGGACGCGGTCGCCAAGAACGTGATCGGCGAGATCTATTCTCGATTCGAGAAGAGCGGGCTTACGATTGCCGCTGCATGCATGCGCCAGCTTTCGCGTGCCGAAGCCGAGGCGTTCTACGCGGTTCACCGGGCACGGCCCTTCTTCAAGGATCTGGTCGACTTCATGGTGTCCGGACCGATCATGGTGCAGGTCCTCGAAGGCGAGAACGCGATCGCGAAGAATCGGGATCTGATGGGGGCGACCGATCCGAAGAAGGCGGAGAAAGGCACGATCCGCGCGGACTTCGCCGACAGCATCGACGCCAATGCCGTACACGGTTCCGACTCGGTCGAGACCGCCGCGGTCGAAGTCGCGTTCTTCTTTCCGCAAATGGAGATCCATTCGCGCTGATGCCGAACCTGTTCGACTACGACGCCGCCGGCCTGGAGGCCGTGCTGGCCGGCTGGGGGCAGAAGCCCTTTCGTGCGCGCCAGCTGCTGCGCTGGATGCACCAGCTCGGCGTGCGTGACTTCGGCGCGATGACCGATCTGGGCAAGCCGCTGCGCGCGCGCCTCGCCGCCGAGGCGACGATGCGCTTGCCCGAGGTGAGGCAGGACTCCGTAGCGCCGGACGGCACCCGCAAGTGGCTGCTCGACGTCGGCGCCGGCAACGCGATCGAGACCGTGCTCATTCCCGAGCCGGATCGAACGACGCTGTGCATCTCCTCGCAGGCGGGGTGCGCCCTCGAGTGCGCTTTCTGTGCCACTGGCCGGCAAGGCTTCAATCGCAATCTCGAAACCGGCGAGATCATCGCGCAGCTGTGGTGGGCCAACCACTGCCTCATGCAGGACGCGCAAGATGCGCCGCCACGCCGAGTCAGCAACGTCGTCATGATGGGCATGGGCGAACCGCTGGCGAACTTCGACAACGTGGTCGCGGCGCTCAAGCTCATGCTCGACGATCACGCCTACGGCCTGTCGCGGCGGCGCGTGACCGTCAGCACTTCGGGCCTCGTGCCGATGATCGACCGGCTGCGCGACGCGTGTCCGGTGGCGCTCGCGGTTTCGCTGCATGCCCCGAACGATGCGCTGCGCGAGCGCCTGGTACCGATCAACCGCAAATGGCCGATCGACACGCTGCTCGCCGCCTGCCGCCGCTATCTCGAACGAGCGCCGCGCGACTTCATCATGTTCGAATACGTGCTGCTGCGCGACGTGAACGACAGCCCGAAGCACGCGCGCGAGCTGGTTGCGCGCCTGCGCGACGTGCCGTGCAAGGTCAATCTCATTCCGTTCAACCCGTTCGCCGATTCGGGCTTCGAGCGCTCGACCCCGGATGCCGTGGCGCACTTCCGCGACATCCTGTTGCGCGCCGCGCTCATCACGACGGTGCGCCGTACACGCGGCGATGAAATCGATGCGGCGTGCGGGCAATTGGCCGGTCGGGTACAGGATCGTACCCGCCGGCGCGAACGCCGCGCGGCGGAGACTCGGGCATGAACAAGAAGCTCATGTATCTGGCGTGCGCAGCCGTCCTGGGGGGCTGCGCGCAGCAGCCGGTAGCGCCGCCGCACACGCCGGAGGCGCCGCTGACGCCGCAACAGGCCGATGCTCGCACGCGCGCCACCTTGCACACGCAGCTGGGCGCCGGCTATTACGAGCTGCGCAACTACGCCGTCGCGCTGGAGGAACTGAACGAGGCGCTGCGCGCCGAACCGAATCACGGCCCGGCGTACAACATGCTGGGGCTGGTGTACATGGCGCTGCGCGAGGATGCCGCCGCCGAGCAGAACTTCACGCATGCGCTGCGCCTCAATCCGCTCGATTCGGACGCGAACAACAACTACGGCTGGTTCCTGTGCCAGCGCCAGCGCTACGCCGAAGGCATCAAGCACTTCCTGAGCGCGGTGAAGAACCCGCTGTACCAGAATCCCGACAAGTCCTTCGTCAACGCCGGCATGTGCGCGCGCGCCAGCGGAGATGACGGCGGCGCGGAACAGTTTTTCCAGCGTGCGCTGAGCGCGCAGCCCGCGCATCCGCAGGCGCTGTACCAGCTGGCCGACCTGGCTTTCACCCGCGGCGATGCCGCAGCCGCCAAGAAGTACCTCACGCGGCTCAACCGAACCGGCTCGACGTTCAGCGCCGAAGCGCTATGGCTGGCGTTGCGCATCGAGCGCCGCCTGGGAGACCGCGACGCCGAGGCGAGCTATGGCTTGCAGCTGCGCAGGAACTTCCCCAACTCGCGTGAAGCCCAGGCGTTGTTGAACAGGCAGTACGAATGACCGAGCTACCCGGCGCCGACGCGGCGTTGGCCGCTACGCCGGGGGCTGCGCTAGCCACGGCGCGCGAGGCCAGCGGCCTTTCGATCGCGCAAGTCGCGGAGCAGATGCGCATCTCCCCGCGGCAGGTCGAAGCGATCGAGGCGGACCGCTACGGTGAGCTTCCGGGGACGGTGTTCGTGCGCGGCTTCGTGCGCAACTACGCCCGCCTGCTCAAGCTCGACCCGGTTCCGCTGCTGCACGCGCTGGAACCGGCGCTCGGCGGTGACGTGCCGCTGCGCGCGCACGAGATCGCCGGCACGTTGCCCGAGACCACGCGCCGCGGCCATGGGCGCTTATGGCTCGGCGTGATCGTGGTGGTGGTGGCCGCAGCCGCGATCGCGGCCGCGTACGAATGGTGGCGCGGGCGCGTGCCCGCGGTTGGCGGAAGCATCGGTTCCGTCGCGCCGGGCGAAACGCCTTCCACACCGCAACTGCCGGGACCCGAAGCCACTGCGCCGGCACAAGCGACGGTCCCCTTGTCGCCCGAGCGCGTGACCGATAGCCCGGCCCCGCCTGCCGACGAAGCAACGCAGTCCAACGAGGCTGTGGATGGGGTTCCGTCGCCGGCGCCTGCGGCTACGCCGCAGAGCCCAGGGGCCATGTCGCAGAATTCCACGGCTACGTCGCAAAGCCCCGGAGCTACGCCGCAGAGCCCCGCGGCGCGCGATGCCTCTGTTGGCGTGCGCATGCAGATCGCGTTCGTGGGCGAGTCGTGGATCGAGATTCGCGACGGTGATGGCATGGTGCAATTCTCCGGAACAGTCCCCGCGGGCAGCACGCGCAGCTTCGAAGTGCAGCCGCCGGCCGACGTGATCGTCGGCAACGCTTCGGGCGTTCGGATCACCTATAATGGCGAGCCTTTCGATCTCGCCCCGCACGCAACTCGCAACATCGCCCGTTTCCGGCTGGAATAATCTTGACCCCCATGCGCTTCGGTCCATCCGCGCGACGCAGCACCCGGCGCACGCAGGTCGGCGACGTGACCATCGGCGGCGGCGCGCCAATCGTCGTGCAGTCGATGACCAACACCGACACCGCCGACGTGAACGCGACCGTCGAGCAGGTGTTCGCGCTGGCCCGTGCGGGTTCCGAGCTGGTCCGGGTTACGGTCAACACGCTCGAGGCGGCCCGCGCCGTCGCAGCGATCCGCAGCCGCCTCGCCGCCCGCGGCTGCGACGTGCCCCTGATCGGCGACTTCCATTTCAACGGCCACAAATTGCTGGCGCAGGTGCCCGATTGTGCCCAGGCGCTCGCCAAGTACCGGATCAATCCCGGCAACGTCGGTCAGGGCCGCAAGCGCGACGAGCAGTTCGCGCAGATGATCGAGATCGCGTGCCGTTACCAGAAACCCGTGCGCATCGGGGTGAACTGGGGCAGCCTCGATCCGGCGCTGGCGCGCAGGATGATGGACGAGAATGCACGCTTGCCCGAGCCGCGGGAGGCAGCCGCCGTCACGCGCGAAGCGCTGATCGTCTCGGCGCTGGCGAGCGCCGAGCAGGCCGAACGCTGGGGCTTGCCCGGCGATCGCATCGTCCTCTCGGCCAAGGTGAGCAACGTGCAGGAGCTGGTGGCGGTCTACCGCGACCTCGCGCGCCGCTGCGACTATCCGCTGCATCTCGGCCTCACCGAGGCCGGCATGGGCTCGAAGGCGATCGTCGCATCCACCGCGGCGCTGGCGATCCTGCTCGAGGAGGGCATCGGCGATACCGTTCGCATATCGCTCACGCCCGAGCCGGGCGGCGATCGCACGCGCGAGGTGCTGGTCGCGCAGGAGCTGCTGCAGACCATGGGACTGCGCGCGTTCGCACCCTTGGTGACCGCCTGCCCGGGCTGCGGACGAACCAGCAGCACCTTTTTCCAGGAGCTCGCCGAGCGCATTCAGTCGTATTTGCGCACGCAGATGCCGCTGTGGCGCAGTCGCTATCCGGGCGTGGAGAACCTGGAGGTCGCCGTGATGGGCTGCGTGGTGAATGGGCCGGGCGAAAGCAAGCACGCCAACATCGGCATCAGTTTGCCCGGATCGGGCGAGAATCCGGTCGCACCGGTCTATGTCGACGGCGAGAAAACCGTGACGTTGAAGGGAGCGACGATCGCGGAGGACTTCCAGCGCCTGGTGGATGAGTACGTACGCAGCCGTTATGGCGCATCCAGACCCGCGGAAGCGGCGCCGGAGGAGAGCGGCGTCCAGTGATAGCGCCTCGCCGCCTCGCGCCAGCCGGCGATCGGAGCGCCTGACGGGTCCGCCAGCCCGCCGGCGGGACGGTCCGTTGCCCGCCACGCTTCGCTCAAAACCATGACGACCACCAGCATTCAGGCGGTTCGAGGAATGAACGATGTCCTGCCGGAGGCGGGCGCGGCATGGGATCACCTCGAGAGCACGGTGTTCGATTGCTTGCGCCGCTACGGTTACCGGCCGATGCGCATGCCGCTGGTGGAGCGCACGGAACTCTTCGTGCGCTCGATCGGCGAGGTGACCGACATCGTCGAGAAGGAGATGTACACCTTCACCGACCGGCTGAACGGCGACAGCCTCACGCTGCGCCCGGAAGGCACCGCCTCGTGCGTGCGCGCGGTGCTCGAGCACAATCTGCTCTACGCCGGCCCGCAGCGGCTCTACTACGCCGGTCCGATGTTCCGCCACGAACGCCCGCAGAAGGGGCGCTATCGCCAGTTCCACCAGATCGGCGTCGAGGCGCTCGGCTTCGCCGGACCCGACATCGACGCCGAGCTGATCGTGATGTGCGCGCGCATCTGGGTCGCGCTGGGCCTCGCGGACGTGAGCCTCGAATTGAACACGCTCGGCAACCCGGAAGCACGGCTGCGCCATCGGACGCGGCTGGTGGCCTATCTGGAACAGCATCACGCCGATCTCGACGAGGATGCGCGCCGGCGTCTGCGTAGCAATCCGCTGCGCGTGCTCGACAGCAAGAATCCGGCAATGCAAACATTGATCGAAGCCGCGCCGCGGCTGGTGGACGATCTGGACGAGGCGTCGCTGTCACACTTCGAACAGGTGCAGGCTGTCCTGCGCCAGGCCGGCATCGCCTTTCGCATCAACCCGAGGCTGGTGCGTGGGCTCGACTACTACAACCGCACCGTGTTCGAATGGGTCACCGGCAAGCTCGGTGCGCAGTCGGCGGTGTGCGCGGGCGGGCGCTATGACGGATTGTTGGAGCAGCTCGGCGGCAAGCCGGCGCCGGCGTGCGGATTCGCGCTCGGCATCGAGCGCCTGATCGGCTTGCTCGAGGCGGAAGGCGTGCGCGTCCCGCAGCCTGCTCCCGATCTTTATATTGTCCACCAGGGCGATGCCGCCGCGCGCTGGGCGTGGAGCGTGTGCGAGCGGCTGCGCGATCAGGAGCTTGAGGTGGTGCTCCACTGCGGCGGCGGCAATTTCAAGGCGCAGCTCAGAAAAGCCGATGCGAGCGGCGCGCGCTTCGCGTTGGTCCTGGGCGAGGATGAAGCTGCCGCCGGCAAGGTCAGTCTCAAGCCACTGCGGCACGCGGCGGCCCAGATGCTGGTCGATATCGACGAGGTTCCGGACCTGGTGAGCGCGGGTCGGAGCTGAAGCCGCGGGACGGTGCAGGTCCGCCCCGCCATCATAAGGAAACCTGATTAGCGACATTCTTCCTGCTGAAGAATGTCGCTAATCAGGAAAGGAAATGACCAATGGCCTTCTACGACCTGGAAGAACAGGAGCAACTGTCCGAGCTGCAAGCCTGGTGGAAGCAGTGGGGCGCGGCGTTGCTGCTCGGTATTGTGCTGGTGCTCGGCGCGGTCGCGGCCTACCAAGGCTGGGGCTGGTACAAGCGTGACCAGGCCGCGAAGGCGTCCGAGCTGTACGCGGCGATGCTGAAGGCCGAGAGCGCCGGCGATCCGAAGCAGGCGCGCGAGACGGCCGCCATGCTGGCCGAGCGCTACCCATCGGTCGGTTACGCCCCGCTCGCGCAGCTGCTGAGTGCGCGCCTGAGCTTCGAGGCGGGCGATCTGGCAGCCGCGCAGCAGAACCTGCGCTGGGTGATCGAGCACGCACGCGACGACGACATGAAGGCCATCGCGCGCTACCGCCTGGCCGGCGTGCTGCTGGACGAAAAACAGTACGACGAGGCGCTCGGGCTGCTCGATGTCAAGCCCGGGCATCCGATGGCCAACCTGTTTGCCGATCTGCGCGGCGATGTCTATTTTGCCAAGGGCTCGGAACCGGAGGCGCGTGCGGCCTACCAGAGCGCGCTGGAGAAGACCGAAGTCGGCAGCCCGTATCGCAATCTGATCCAGATCAAGATCGACGCGCTGGGGCAGACGCAATGATCGGACGCATCGCCGTCCTGCTGGCTGTCCTCGCGCTGGCGGGCTGCGAAACGGTCGGCGGCTACTACGATCGCTTTTTCGGCTCTTCCACGCCGGCGCAGAAGCCAGCCGAGTTGCAGCCGTTCACGCCGAGCGTGGACGCGCGGGTGGTATGGCAGGCAGCCGTGGGAGGCTCCGACCGGTTCGCCTTCGCGCCGGCCGTAGTCGGCGGCGCGGTGTACGCTGCCAATGCATCGGGCGAAGTCACGAAGCTCGACGCGGCGACCGGCAAGGTTCAATGGCGGGTCGATACCGGCTCGCGGCTGTCGACCGGGCCCGGAGCCGACGGCCGGATCGTGGTCGTCGGCTCGCCGCGGGGCGAAGCGCTGGCGCTCGATGCGAGCGGAAAGCTGCTGTGGAAAGCTTACCTTTCGGGCGAAATTCTCAGCGCCCCGCAGGTCGAGGAAGGCATCGTCGCGGTGAAGAGCGGCGATGGCCGCATCCACGGTCTCGCCGCCCAGGACGGGCGCCGGCGCTGGCTCTATCAGCGCGCGCTGCCGGCATTGACGGTACGCAGCCCCGCTGGCCTCACGGTCATGAACGGCGGAGTCTTTTCCGGTTTCCCGGGCGGGAAGCTGGTCGCCCTGCTGCTCAACAAGGGCGCGCTCGCTTGGGAGGCCACGGTCGCCACGCCGCGCGGATCGACCGAGCTTGAGCGCATCACCGATATCGTGGGCGCACCCCTGGTCGACGGCCGCATGGTGTGCGCCATCGCCTACCAGGGCAAGGCCGGCTGCTTCGATGCGTTGAAGGGGTCGCAACTGTGGGCACGGGATCTTTCCAGCATCATGCCGCTCGCCGCCGACGCCCGCTATGTTTACGCGACCGACGACCAGGGCAATGTCCACGCACTCGACAGGGCAACCGGCGCGAGCATCTGGCGCCAGGAGCAATTGAGCGGACGCGGCGTGACCGGCGCCGCCCCGATCGGCAGCTATGTCGCGGTCGGCGACTACCAGGGCTATGTGCATCTGCTCAACCGAGCCGACGGCGCGTTTGCGGCGCGCATGGCGACCGACGGCAGTGCCATCCTGTTGCCGCCGGTTTCGACCCGCGACAGCGTGCTCGTTCAGACCCGCAACGGCGGCATTTTCAGTATCGCCGTGAGATGACCGTAGTGGCCATGCGGTCAGCGGGGTTCGCAGCACCGTCCCGGGTACGCCAGGAACCAATGCCGTGCTTCCCACGCTCGTAATCGTCGGACGCCCCAACGTGGGCAAGTCGACGCTGTTCAACCGGCTGACCCGCTCGCGCTCGGCCATCGTCGCCGATACGCCCGGCGTCACCCGCGATCGGCACTATGGACGTGGGCGCGTCGGCGCGCGGCCGTTTCTGGTGGTCGATACGGGAGGTTTCGAGCCCGCGGCCAGCGCGGGATTGCCGCTGCAGATGGCGCGGCAGACGCTGGGCGCCATCACGGAGGCCGACGCGGTCGTTTTCCTCGCTGACGGCCGCGAGGGATTGACAGCCCAGGACGCAGTGATCGCTCAGCGCCTGCGGGAAAGCGGGCAGCGCATCTGGCTGGTGATCAATAAGGCCGAAGGTCTCGACCGCAGCGTCGCGGCGGCGGAGTTCCACGAGCTCGGGCTGGGCGCGCCCTGGCCGGTCTCGGCGGCGCACGGCGATGGCGTTGCCGCGCTGATCGAGGACATGCTGGATGCGGTCGCCGGCGCGCCGGAGCCGGAGCCCGATGACGCAGCCGAGCGCGGGGAAAAGCGGCCGCGGATCGCGGTGGTGGGACGGCCGAATGCCGGCAAGTCCACCCTCATCAATACCTTGCTCGGCGCCGAGCGCCTCATCACCTCCGAGACCGCCGGCACGACCCGCGACAGTATCGAAGTCGAATTTGACCATCGGGGCCGCGGTTACACGCTCGTGGACACGGCCGGACTGCGGCGGCGGGCGAGGGTTTCGGACCCGATCGAGAAATTTTCAGTCATTCGCGCCATGCAGGCGATCGAGCAGGCCAATGTCGCGATTCTGGTCGTCGACGCCCTCGAAGGCGTGAGCGACCAGGACGGCAATATCGCCGGCTACGTGATCGATGCGGGCCGCGCCACCGTGGTGGCCGTCAACAAGTGCGACCGGCTCAGCGCCGCCGAGCGCTCGCAGCTCAAGGCGCAGCTGGAGCGCCGTCTCAACTACCTCGACTTCGCTCGCTTCCAGTTCATCTCCGCGCGCAACGGCCAGGGGCTCGATGCGCTCATGCGGGCCGTGGACGAAGCGTATCGGGCTGCGTTTCTGAAAATGCCGACGCCGAGACTCACCCGCGTGGTCCGGGACGCGATTGCCGCCTACCCGCCGCCGCGCAAGGGGCTCAACCGGCCGAAGCTGCGCTATGCCCATCAGGGCGGGAACAATCCCCCCATCGTGGTGGCCCACGGCACGGGTGTGGCCAATTTGCCGCAAAGCTATCGCCGCTACCTGGAAGGTCGGGTGCGCGCCGTTTTCAAGCTGCACGGGACGCCGCTCAGAATCGAATACCGCCAGGGCGACAATCCTTACGTGCACGGTTCAGGGCGCCGCGCCCGCTGACGACTCGGGGCGTGCCGCCCGCAAGAGACTAGGGGCGTGCTGCCCCAAAGCGCGACGGCAAGCCGGCCCATGACGGACGCGTAGCATGACGGCAAGATGCCTCCGGGCAGGTAGCTTGCAGAGAGCTCGGCGAATTTTCGGAACCGAATCGTGCGGCGCGGTTCTTATTGCATTTGCGCCGGCTATCGGCGCCGGGCGGCGGCGGCCCGTTTTATGGTATTCGCCGCCGAAATCGCGTACAGTGCCGCGGTGGGACCGACTAGAATGGAGTCAATATGAGCGGAAAAGGCCAATTATTACAAGACCCATTCCTCAACGCGCTGCGCAAGGAGCATGTACCGGTGTCAATCTACCTGGTAAATGGCATCAAGCTCCAGGGCCAGATCGAGTCGTTCGACCAGTACGTGGTGCTGTTGCGCAATACGGTCACTCAGATGGTATACAAGCATGCCATTTCCACCGTCGTACCCTCCCGACCGGTCAACCTGCAGGCGGAACAAGCGCAAGAGAGCTGATGCTGGAGCGTCCGGGTAACGGTCACCGGGCCATCTTGGTTGGCCTCGACCTGGGTGAGGTCGGTCATGCCGAAAGCGTCGCGGAGCTGAAGCAGCTCACCTCGAGCGCCGGCGTGGCCGCGCTGGCGACCGTGGGCGGGCGCCGCGAGCGACCCGATCCTGCCTATTTCGCCGGCAGCGGCAAGGTCGCAGAGCTCGAACGCGTGGCCACCGATCTCGGTGCCGACGTGGTCATCTTCAACCACGACCTGGCCCCGGCACAGCAGCGCAACCTGGAGCTGCGGCTCAAGCGCCGGGTCATCGATCGCACCAGCCTCATTCTCGATATCTTCGCCCAGCGGGCACGCAGCCATGAAGGCAAGCTGCAGGTCGAGCTCGCCCAGTTGCAGCACTTGTCGACCCGGCTCAAGCATGGCTGGAGCCACTTGGAGCGGCAGAAGGGCGGCATCGGCTTGCGCGGGCCCGGCGAGACCCAGCTCGAAACCGACCGGCGGCTGGTCGGCAATCGCATGAAGGTGCTGCGGGAGAAGCTCGACAAGGTGCGCTCGCAGCGCCGCGTTCAGCGCCGCGCCCGGCACCGGGCCGAGGTCTTCAACGTGTCCCTGGTCGGATACACGAACGCGGGCAAGTCGACGCTCTTCAATGCCCTCGCGCAAGCGTCCGCGTACGCGGCCGACCAGCTGTTCGCAACCCTCGATACCACCTCGCGGCGCATCCAGCTCGACGCCCAGACCGAGGCCGTCGTCTCCGACACGGTCGGGTTCATCCGCGGGCTACCGCATACGCTGGTCGCGGCGTTTCGCGCCACTCTCGAAGAGACCGTGCAGGCGGATCTGCTGCTGCACGTGATCGATGCGGCCCATCCCGGCCACGACCAGCAGGCGGTCGACGTCGACAAGGTGCTGGACGAGATCGGGGCGGGCGGGATCCCGCAGCTGCTCGTCTACAACAAGGTCGACCTGCTGGGGATCGAACCGGAGGTTGTGCGCGATGAGTGTGGTAGCATTTCAAAGATTTGGCTCAGCGCGCGCGACCGGTCGGGGCTCGCCGCGGTACGCGCAGCGATTCGCAGCCACAGCCAGCAATCCAAAAAGATAGCGGCCGCCTGATAGCGCGGTCATCCTGTAGCGAACTCCAATAGCCAGCCATGTCGTTGAACGATCCGCAGTGGGGCAAACGAGGCAACGAAGGCCCGCCCGACCTCGACGAACTATTGCGCAATCTGAATGCCAAGCTGAACGGATTGTTCGGCCGCAAGGGGGGCAGTCAGCCGCCCTCGGGCGGGGGCGACGGCGGCGCGCGTGTCGGCGGCGGCGGCGTGCTGCTCCTTGCCATCCTGGTTTTGCTGGTGTGGCTTGCGAGCGGGTTCTACATCGTCGATGCCAGTAACCGTGGCGTGGTGCTGCGCTTCGGCAAGTATCACGAGACCACCCAGCCGGGGCCGCGCTGGCACCTGCCGTATCCGATCGAGTCGGCCGAGATCGTGAACCTCTCGCAGGTGCGCACGGTGGAGGTCGGATACCGCAACAACGTCAAGAGCAAGGTGCTGAAAGAGGCGCTGATGCTCACCGACGACGAGAACATCATCGATATCCAGTTTGCGGTCCAGTACATTCTGAAGAGCCCCGAGGACTACCTCTTCAACAATCGCGACACCGACGACGCGGTGCTGCAGGCCGCGGAAACCGCGATTCGCGAGATCGTGGGCAAGAGCAAGATGGACTTCGTGCTCTACGAGGGCCGCGAGCAGGTGGCCGCGGAGGCGACCAAGCTCATGCAGGGGATTCTCGATCGCTACCAGACGGGCATCCTGGTGAGCAAGGTGACGATGCAGAACGCGCAGCCGCCCGAGCAGGTGCAATCCGCCTTCGACGATGCGGTCAAGGCGGGCCAGGACAGGGAGCGCCTGAAGAACGAGGGCCAGGCATACGCCAACGATGTCATCCCCAAGGCCAAGGGCGCTGCGGCGCGACTGCTCGAGGAAGCTCAGGGCTATCGCCAGCGGGTGGTGGCAAGCTCCGAGGGCGAGGCCTCCCGCTTCACGCAAGTGCTGGCGGAATACCAGAAGGCGCCCGCTGTAATGCGCGAGCGGCTGTACCTGCAGACCATGCAACAGGTGCTCGAGTCGACCAGCAAGATCGTCATCGATCAGCGCGCCGGCGGCGGCAGCCTCCTGTACCTGCCGCTGGACAAAATCCTGCAATCGGCCGGGAGCAGGGGCGCGCCGCTGCCGCAATCGCGCCAGGATGCCACTGAAGCGAGCCCCGCACAGACACAGCGCTCGCGCGAGGCGTTCCGTTCCCGCGAAAGGGAGTCGCGCTGATGCGCACCAAGCTGGGAGGTGTGCTGGTTGCGCTGATCGCGGCCGCGGTGCTGGCTGCGTTGTCGATGTTCGTGGTCGATCAGCGCCAGCACGCCATCGTGTTCCGTCTGGGCGAGATCGTCGACATCAAGACGAGCCCGGGACTGTACCTGAAGCTTCCGATCGTCGACAACGTGCGCTATTTCGATACGCGCATCCTCACGCTGGATACGGCCGAACCGGAACGCTTCATCACCTCGGAGAAGAAGAACGTCCTGGTGGACCTGTTCGTGAAGTGGCGCATCGTCGACGTGCGCCAGTACTACATCAGCGTGGGCGGCGACGAGATGCGCGCACAGACGCGGCTGTCGCAGACGATCAATTCGAGCCTGCGCGACGAGTTCGGCAACCGCACGGTGCACGACGTGGTCTCGGGCGAGCGCGACCAGATCATGGAGTTCATGCGCGACAGGGCGAACGAGGATGCGAGCAAGATCGGCGTGCAGGTGATCGATGTGCGCCTCAAACGCGTCGATCTGCCGCAGGAAGTGAGCGAGTCGGTGTACCGGCGCATGGAAGCCGAGCGCAAGCGGGTGGCCAACGAGTTGCGCTCCACCGGGGCGGCGGAGTCGGAGAAGATTCGCGCCGATGCTGACCGGCAGCGCGAAGTCATCATCGCGGACGCCTACAGCGAAGCGCAGCGGATCAAGGGCGAGGGCGACGCAAAGGCCGCCGCGATCTACGCGCGCGCCTACGAGCAGAACCCGGAGTTCTACGCCTTCTACCGCAGCCTCGAAGCTTACCGGGTCGGGCTTGGCAGCCGCAGCGACGTGCTTGTTCTCGATCCGAACTCGGAGTTCTTCAAGTACCTGAAGAGCCCCGCGCGGCCCGCCAAGTAGCGCCGCTCACGCATGACCGATCGCTACCGGGCCGCCAGAGGCGTGCGATGTCGAAGATGCTGCTCACCGCGTTTGCCCTGGTGCTGGTGATCGAAGGCATTTTGCCGTTTCTGATACCGGCCCTGTGGCGCGAGGCGTTTCGGCGCCTGACCGAAATGAGCGACGGGCAGGTGCGTTTTCTCGGCCTGAGCTCGATGGTCGCGGGTGTGCTGCTGCTTTATCTCGTCAGGTGAGGCCGAGGCGAGCGGCGATGCGCGCGTGCGCGGTCGGGACGCCGCCGCCCTCACCATAGTCGGAGCGATCGTTGACCCCGCGCTGGGTATTGCCCGAGTACATCGAAGACGCGCTGCCCACCGAGGCGATGCGCATCGAACGGCTGCGCCGGCGCATGCTGGACCTGTTCGTCGCGCACGGCTATGAGTTGGTCATTCCGCCGATCATCGAATACCTGGATTCGCTCCTCACCGGCACGGGCGGTGACCTCGACCTGCAGACCTTCAAGCTGGTGGATCAGCTCAACGGCCGCATGCTCGGGCTGCGTGCCGACATCACGCCGCAGGCGGCGCGCATCGATGCGCATTTGCTCAATCGCAAGGGCGTGGCACGGCTGTGCTACGCGGGTAGCGTCGTACACACGCTGCCGGTAGCCGGCAGCCGTACGCGCGAATCCATGCAGGTGGGCGCGGAGCTTTTCGGCCACCGTGGGCTCGAAAGCGACATCGAGGTGCAGCGGCTCATGCTCGCGGCGCTGGCGCAGGCCGGAATCGCGGCTCCGCAGATCGACCTCGGCCATGTCGGCGTGCTGCGCAGCCTCGTGAGCCGCAGCGGCTTGAACGGCCGGCGCGAAGACGAATTGTTTCTGGCACTGCAGGCCAAGGATCTACCCGAGCTGCGCGCGCTGCTGCGGGAGGTCGAAGCGCCGTATCGCGAGGCGCTCGAGCTCCTGCCGCAGCTGTACGGCGACGAGACGGTGTTGCGCGAAGCGGGGCGCCGGCTGCCGCGACTTCCCGAGATCGCCGGTGCGCTGCGGGACTTACGGCGGTTGGCGGCCGCCACGCGCGATCTCGCTCGCACCATCCAGTTCGATCTGGGGGAGCTGCGCGGTTATCGCTATCACAGCGGGGTGGTGTTCGCGGTTTACGCGCCGGGCTTCACCGCTGCAGTGGCGCGCGGCGGACGCTACGACGAGGTGGGCGAGGCCTTCGGGCGCGCCCGCGCGGCAACCGGGTTCAGTCTCGATGTGCGCGAGCTCGCGGGCGCATGCGGCAAGCGCGAGCAACGCCGCATCCTGGCGCCTGCGGCACGCGCGCCGCAGCTCGAACGGCTGGTTGCCGAGCTGCGCGGGCGGGGCGAGATCGTGGTTGCCGAGCTGCCGGGTCATGCGGATACTCGACAAGAGCTCGGCTGCGACCATGTCATCGCGCGGGTCGGCGGCCGCTGGCAGGTGCGTGCCCTCGATCGTGCGCAACGGCCCGCCGCGAACAACGGGCGCCGCATTGGCGCGAGCAATGCGCGCCGACCGGGCCGGGAACGATCTGCGCCGACGGGCTGAGAATGTGCACGAGCGCGTCGAAAAGAATGAGAATGCGCGCGAGCGCGCAAGAGGCAACGAGTCATCCAGGTCACGGGGTCGCTAGGCATGGGCAAGAATGTAGTGGTCATCGGCACGCAGTGGGGCGACGAAGGCAAGGGCAAGATCGTCGACTGGCTGACCGATCGTGCGCAGGGCGTGGTGCGCTTCCAGGGCGGGCACAACGCCGGCCACACGCTGGTGATCGGCGAACGCAAGACCGTGTTGCACCTGATCCCATCCGGCATCCTGCGCGAACAGGTCGCCTGCTACATCGGCAACGGCGTGGTGCTCTCTGCCCCGGATCTGCTCGCGGAAATCGATACGCTGGAAGCGGCCGGAATCGACGTGCGCTCGCGCCTGAAGGTGAGCGAGGCCTGTCCGCTGATCCTGCCGTACCACGCCGCTCTGGACCGTGCGCGCGAAGCGGCCAAGGGCGATTTCGCGATCGGCACCACCGGCCGCGGCATCGGCCCGGCGTACGAGGACAAGGTGGCGAGACGCGCGATCCGCGTGCAGGACCTGCTCGCACGCGAACGCTTCGCCGCGAAGCTGGGCGAGGTGCTCGACTATCACAATTTCGTGTTGAAGAACTATTTCGGCGCCGATATCGTCGACTTCCAGCAGACCCTGGACGATGCCATGGCCTATGCCGATCGCATACAGCCGCTCATCGCCGATGTGCCACGCATGCTCTACGAAGCCAATCGCGCCGGGCACAACCTGCTGTTCGAGGGCGCGCAGGGGACGCTTCTGGACGTCGACCACGGCACCTATCCGTTCGTGACCTCCAGCAACTGTCTCGCCGGCGCGGCTTCCGCGGGCGCGGGCATCGGGCCGCAGGCGCTGCACTACGTGCTCGGCATCACCAAAGCGTATACGACGCGGGTGGGCTCGGGTCCGTTTCCCACCGAGCTCGACGATGACGTCGGCCGCCGCCTGGCGAGCCGCGGCAACGAGGTCGGCTCCACCACCGGCAGGGCGCGGCGGGTAGGCTGGTTCGATGCGGCTGCATTGAAGCGCTCGATCCAGTTGAACGGGGTGTCGGGCCTGTGCGTGACGAAGCTCGACGTGCTGGACGGCGTCGAAACCTTGCGCCTCGGCGTGGGCTATCGTATCGACGGCACGCTAAGCGATATCCTTCCCGTGGGGGCGGAAGCGCTGCAGCGCTGCGAGCCGGTCTACGAGGACATTGCGGGATGGAAACAGAGCACGGTCGGATTGCGCAGCCATGCGCAGCTGCCGCCGAGCGCGCAGCACTATCTGCGACGCATCGAACAGATCTGCGGCGTGCCGATCGACGTCATTTCGACCGGGCCCGAGCGGGAAGAGACGATCGTGCTGCGCCATCCGTTCGGCTGAGCGCGCGGAGCGTAGATGAACTCGAGGAAATCATTGCGCAGCGCGGGTTCGCGGGAGCATTGCGCCGAATTCTTAGAACCGCGCCATGGTGCCGAGGAAGGGACTCGAACCCCCACAGTGTTGCCACCGCCAGGACCTGAACCTGGTGCGTCTACCAATTCCGCCACCTCGGCGAGGCGCCAGAATCTAAACGCAAAACCATGGAATGTCAATGAAGCAGCGTGCGTCTGAGAGGTCGGAACGCAACCGGGCTCGCGGCACGCGCCGGCGCGGCTCCAATGTCGCGGAGTCGCTGCTGAGCGAGTTGCGGACCGCGGCCGTGCCGCTGCAGCCGCGCGATCTCGCGCGCCGCGTGGGCTACGGCAACCCCGCGCATGCCGAGTTCCAGCAAGCCCTCGAAGACCTCGAGCACGAAGGCAGCGTCATGCAGAACCGGCGCGGCGCGTTGTGCCTGGTCGACAATCTCGATCTCATCCGTGGTCGCGTGCAAGGCCATCGCGACGGCTACGGCTTTCTCGTTCGCGACGACGGCAAGCCCGACTGCTTCGTCGGCGCGCGCCAGATGCACAAGGTCCTGCACGGCGATCGGGTCATGGCGCGCGAGATCGGCGTCGACCGGCGCGGGCGCTGCGAGGTGGCGATCGTCGAGGTGCTCGATCGCGGCAACGCGACCGTGGTGGGACGACTGCGTCGCGACTACGGCATTCTCGTGATCGAGCCCGAGGACCGGCGCATCAGCCAGCCGCTGCTGGTCGCACCCGATGGCGCGGGCGAGGCACTGCCCGGGCAAGTGGTGGTGGCCGAGATCGTGGCGCAGCCCTCGCGCGCCGCGCAACCCGTGGCGAGGATCGTGGAGGTGCTCGGTTCCTACGCCGATCCGGGCATGGAGATCGAGATCGCGCTGCGCAAGCACCGGCTGCCGTATCGCTTCGGTCCCGAGGCCGAGGACGAGGCCGCGCGCTTTGCGCCCGCGCCCGAGGCGCGCGACCTGCGTGGCCGCAAGGATCTGCGCAGCCTCGCGCTGGTCACGATCGACGGGGAGAATGCGCGCGATTTCGACGACGCGGTCTGGTGCGAAGCGCTCTCCAAGGGCGCAGGCGGTGCCAGCCGTGCCGCGGGAAGCGGCGGCTTTCGCTTGATCGTCGCGATCGCCGACGTGAGCCACTACGTGCATCATGGCGCCGCGCTCGACCAGGAAGCGCTCGAGCGCGGCAATTCGGTGTACTTCCCGCGCCGGGTGATTCCCATGCTGCCCGAGGCGCTGTCGAACGGCTTGTGCTCGCTCAATCCCGAGGTCGATCGGTTGTGCGTGGCATGCGACATGACGATCGGCGCGCGCGGTCGGCTGGAGAGCTACGCTTTCTATTCCGCAGTCATTCATTCGCGCGCACGCCTGACCTACACGCGGGTTGCGGCGTTCCTCGAAGGCAGCCGCGAGGACTTGGCGCCGGAGGTATGCGCGAATCTCGATGCCCTGGCACGAGCGTACGGCGCGCTGGCACAGGCACGCAGCCGCCGCGGCGCGATCGACTTCGAGACGATCGAGACCGAGCTCGTCTTCAACGAGGAGCGCAAGATCGAGCGCATCGTCAAGGTCCAGCGCAACGACGCTCACCGCCTGATCGAGGAGTGCATGCTGGCGGCCAATGTCTGCGCCTCGAGCTTCCTGAAGCGCAATCGCCAGCCGATGCTGTATCGCATTCACGAGGGGCCGACGCCGGAGAAACTCGGCGCCGTGCGCGAATTCCTGGGCGACTTCGGCCTGCAGCTGGGCGGGGGCGACGAGCCGAAAGCGGGCGACTATGCGCGCCTGCTCGGCACCATCAAGGACCGGCCCGATGCGCAGCTGCTGCAAACGGTGCTGCTGCGCTCGCTCCAGCAGGCAGTCTACAGCCCGGACAACGTCGGCCACTTCGGGCTCGCCTACGAGTCGTATACCCACTTCACGTCGCCCATCCGGCGCTATCCGGATCTGCTCGTGCACCGTGCGATCAAGGCGGTGCTGGCGAAGAAGCGCTATACGCCGGGCGACTGGGCCGCGCTCGGCGCGCATTGCTCGATGACCGAGCGGCGCGCCGACGAGGCAACCCGCGATGTCGTCAATTGGTTGAAGTGCTATTACATGCGCGATCGCGTCGGCGAGCATTTCGAGGGCAGCGTGTCGGCGGCTACCGGGTTCGGTATTTTCGTCGCGCTCGACGAAGTCTATGTCGAGGGGCTGGTGCACGTCTCCGAGCTCGGCAACGACTACTTCCATTTCGATCCGGCGCGGCATCTGCTACTCGGCAGCCGCACCGGGCGCCGCTTTCGCCTCGGCGACCGGGTGGGCGTGAAGCTCGTGCGCGTGGACCTGGAGCAGATGCGGATCGACTTCACGCTCGATGAGTGACACGCGCATCCTGTTCGGCTTCCACGCGGTCGTCGGCCGGCTGCGGCGGCGTCCCGACAGCGTTCACGAGATCTATCTCGACCCGGCGCGGCGCGATGCGCGTGCGCGCGATCTGGCGGCGCGAGCGGCGGCGGCCGGTGTGCGAGTGATCGAAGCCGATGCGAGCCGTATCGAGCGCATCGCTGGCGCCGAGAAGCACCAGGGGGTTGCGGCGCGCGTGGTCGCAATCGAGCTGCGCGCCGGCATCGAGGACGTCATCGCGCAGGCGCAAGAACCCGTGCTGCTGCTCGTGCTCGACGGCGTGCAGGACCCGCACAACCTCGGCGCCTGCCTGCGCGTGGCCGACGGATTCGGCGCCCACGCGGTGATCGCGCCGAAAGACCGCGCGGTGGCGCTCACGCCCACCGTCGCCAAGGTCGCCGCGGGCGCCGCGGACGCGGTGCCTTATCTGCAGGTCACCAACCTCGCGCGTACCCTGAAGCAACTACAGCAAGCGGGCATCTGGGTCATCGGCGCGGACCAGGAGGGCGCGGACCCGCTGCCCGCGGCGCGGCTGGACGGTCCGCTTGCCTGGGTGCTAGGCGCCGAGGGCGAGGGCCTGCGCCGCCTGACGCGCGAATCCTGCGATCAGCTCGTGCGCATCCCCATGCAGGGGAGCGTGGAAAGTCTGAATGTTTCGGTGGCGGCGGGAATCTGCCTGTACGAGAGCCGCCGCCAGCGCGCCATGTCACAACGCGCCATGGCCTTGAACTCGCGCTCCAAGGGGCTATAATCGCGCGCTTCCTTGCCTCACCGCCGGTCGCGCATGCGGGAGGCTTCAACCCACAAGGAGAATCGATGCGACACTACGAGATGGTATTCATCGTCCATCCGGACCAAAGCGAGCAGGTCCCGGCGATGATCGACCGCTACCGCACCATGGTAAGCGGCCGCGGCGGCAAGCTCCACCGCCTGGAAGACTGGGGCCGCCGCCAGCTCGCCTATCCCATACAGAAGCTGCACAAGGCCCACTACGTACTCATGAACATCGAGTGCGATGACGAGACCTTGCAGGAGCTCGAACACGCATTCCGCTTCAACGATGCCGTGCTGCGGCATCTCACGACGAAAGCGGACGAGGCCGTCACCACGCCGTCGCCGATGATGCGCGAAGAGAAACCGCGCTCGAGCGACCGGGATCGGGGCCGTGACCGCGATCGGGGTGACCGCGGCGATCGCGACCGGGGTCCACGTCCCGAGCGCGCGCCGCAACCGCAGCCGCAGCCGCAGGCGGAAGAAAAGCCCGGGGAAAAGATCGAAGAGAAGCCGGCCGAGAAAACCCCAGCGTGAGCAGCAACGACGTGCGGCTCTCCGGAATGGCGCACGACGCGCTCGAACTGCGCTTCACGCCCGCCGGCATTCCGGTCCTGGAGTTCCGCTTGCGACACACGTCGGTGCAGAGCGAGGCGGGCGGAGCGCGCCGCGTCGAGCTCGACATGCCGGCGATCGCATTCGGGCCGCTGGCGCAGCGCCTGGCGCAGGACGCGCCGGGAGGCGAGGTTGTCGCGAGCGGATTCCTGGCTCCACGCAGTCTGCGCAGCACGCAGCTCGTACTGCATGCGCAGGAGATCGAATTTCAATAGAGGTGCATGATGGCAGTCAGACGCTCTAGCAAGACGACAAAAGGCCGCGGACGCCCCGGTGGACGCCGCGACGGACGCGGCTCGCGGGCGCTGTTCCGGCGCCGCAAGTTCTGCCGCTTCACCGCCGAGGGCGTGAAGCAGATCGACTACAAGGACATCGATGTCCTGAAGGAATTCGTCAACGAGAACGGCAAAATCATTCCCGCGCGGATCACCGGCACGAGCGCGAAGTACCAGCGCCAGCTCTCGGTTGCGATCCAGCGGGCGCGCTTCCTGGCGCTGCTGCCGTACACCGACCTGCACTGAACGGAGCACGCGCATGGAAGTAATCCTTCTGGAGAAGCTGCCGAACCTGGGCGGCCTGGGCGACGTGGTCAAGGTGAAGGCCGGGTTCGCGCGCAACTATCTCATCCCGTACGGCAAGGCGCGTCGCGCCACACCCGAGAACATTGCCGAGTTCGAAGGCCGGCGCGGCGAGCTGGAGAAGCTGCAGTCCGAGGCGTTGGGGCAGGCACAGGAGCGTGCTGCCAGGCTCGAGGGCCTGATGCTGCAAATCACACGCAAGGCGGGCGTGGACGGCAAGCTGTTCGGCTCGGTGACCAATGCCGATATCGCCGAAGCTCTCGAAGCCGCCGGGCACGAAGTGCCCAAGGCTGTCATCCGCATGCCGCAGGGACCGCTCAAGCAGATCGGCGATCACGACATCGCGCTCGCGTTGCACGCCGACGTGAACGCGCAGATCAAGGTCTCGGTGCTCGGCGATACCGTCTAGGCACGATCATCGCCTGCGGCCATCTGACAAGCCGCGACGCCGCTTTCGCCTTGGCGGTAGACTGCTAGAATCGCACGAGGCGCTGCATCCGGCGCCTCGCCTCCCGTTCCGCATTCGCTGCGAGAGCCCGCATGGTTCAACTCGTCATTGCTAGCGCGGACGCGAGCCTCGATTCGTTGCGTACGCCCCCGCACTCGGTGGAAGCCGAGCAGGCGGTGCTGGGCGGACTGTTGCTGGACAACAGCGCCTGGGACAAGATCGGCGACTTCATCTCCGAAGCCGATTTCTACCGCGCCGATCACCGGCTGCTCTATCAGTACATCTCGCGCCTGATCGAAGGCTCCAGGCCGGCCGACGTGATCACGGTGACCGAAGCGCTCGAGCGCTCCAGCAAGCTTGCCGAGGCCGGCGGACTTTCGTACCTGGCGGCGCTCGCGCAGAACACGCCCTCCGCGGTCAACATCCGCCGCTATGCCGAGATCGTGCGCGACCGCGCCGTCATGCGCCAGCTCGTGGGCGTCGGAACGGAGATCACGGAGTCGGCTTTCAATCCTCTGGGCAAGAGCGCCGAAGAGCTCATCAACGACGCCGAGGCGAAGGTGTTCGCGATCTCGGAGCAGGGCGCGCGCGGCCGGCAGGGGTTCGTGGAGATCCGGCCGCTGATCGCGCAGGTGGTCGAGCGCATCGATCAGCTGCATGCCAATCCGAGCGACATCACCGGCATCCCCAGCGGCTACGTCGATCTCGATCGCATGACCTCGGGCTTGCAGGGGGGTGATCTCGTGATCGTGGCCGGGCGGCCGAGCATGGGCAAGACTGCGCTGGCGCTCAATATCGCCGAGCACCTGGGTTTGGTGGAAGGACTGCCCGTTGCCGTATTCAGCATGGAAATGTCGGGCACGCAGCTCGTCATGCGCATGATCGGCTCGGTGGCGAAGGTGGACCAGTTGAAGGTGCGCACCGGGCGCATCGCCGACGACGAGTGGCCGCGGCTCACGCAGGCGTGGGGCCGGCTGAATGAAGCGCCCATCTTCATCGACGAGACGCCGGCGTTGAACGCGCTGGAGCTGCGCGCACGCGCGCGCCGACTGCACCGGCAGGTGGGCGGACCGGGTCTGGGCCTCATCGTGATCGATTATCTGCAGCTGATGAGCGCATCGTCGCACGGCGAGAATCGGGCCACCGAAATCTCGGAGATCTCGCGCTCGCTCAAGGCGCTGGCGAAGGAGCTGTCGGTGCCGGTGATCGCGCTCTCGCAGTTGAACAGGAGCCTGGAGCAGCGGCCGAACAAGCGCCCGGTGATGTCGGATCTGCGCGAGTCGGGCGCGATCGAGCAGGATGCCGATCTCATCCTGTTCATCTACCGCGACGAGGTGTACAACCCCGACACGCAAGACAGGGGTATCGCCGAGATCATCGTCGGCAAGCAGCGCAACGGCCCGATCGGGACCGTGAAGCTCACTTTCCAGGGCCAGTACACGCGCTTCGAAAGCTATGCGGACCCGGGCAGGTTTTGACACCAGAGAGGCGGAGTGAAGAGTGAATGAGTGAAGGGAGAAGTGCCTGCGACGCGAGCCCGTTTCACTTTTCACTCCTTCGCTCTTCACTGCCTCATAACGCCTCCGCCGCAAAATCCGCCAGTCGCGACCGCTCTCCCCGCTGCAGCGTCACGTGACTCGCATGGCGCCAGCCCTTGAAGCGGTCTACTACGTAGGTAAGTCCCGAGCTGCCCTCGGTGAGATAGGGCGTGTCGATCTGTGCGATATTGCCCAGGCATACCACCTTCGTGCCCGGTCCCGCGCGCGTTACCAGCGTTTTCATCTGCTTGGGCGTCAGGTTCTGTGCCTCGTCGATGACGAGATACTTGTTGAGGAAGGTGCGCCCGCGCATGAAATTGAGCGACTTCACCTTGATCTTGGAGCGGATGAGGTCTCGCGTTGCGGCCTTGCCCCATTCGCCGGCCTCGTCGTCGGACTGATCGAGCACGTCCAGGTTGTCCTCGAGCGCGCCCATCCAGGGATTCATCTTCTCTTCCTCGGTGCCGGGCAAGAAGCCGATGTCCTCGCCCAGCGGAACCGTCACGCGCGTGATGATGATCTCGGTGAATGTCTTCTGTTCCAGCGTTTGCTGCAGTCCCGCAGCCAGTGCGAGCAGCGTCTTGCCGGTGCCGGCCTGGCCCACCAGGCTGACGAAATCGATCTCCGGGCTCATCAGCGCATTGAGCGCGAAATTCTGTTCGCGGTTGCGCGCCGTGATGCCCCAGATGTTGTTGCGTGCCTGCGCGTGGTCGCGCAGCGTCTCCAGCACGGCGCTACGGCCGTCGCTTTCCTTCACCCAGGCGTCGAACGGCGGCTCGGCCGGAAGGTGCACGAACTGGTTGACGTAGAGCGAGGCCACCAGCGGCCCGCCGATGCGGTAGAGGCTGCGCCCGCCGCTTTGCCAGGATTGCATGCCCGCGCCGTGTTGCTCCCAGAAATCGCCGGGCAGCTCGACCGCGCCGGTGTAGAGAAGCTCCGTGTCCTCCAGGACCTTGTCGTTGTAGTAGTCCTCCGCCGCAAGGCCCAGCGTGCGGGCCTTGATGCGCATGTTGATGTCCTTGCTGACCAGGATGACCTGGCGGCCCGCGTGGCGGGTCTGCAGGAACTTGACGACGCCGATGATCTGGTTGTCGGTTCGGCCGGAAGCGAGCCGCGCCGGCAGCTCGCCGTTGATGGCTTCGGTCTGCAGGAACAGGCAGCCGCTAGCGGCGCGGTTGCCGCGCGAATCGAGCGGGATGCCATTGCCGATGTCGTGCTCGGCTCTAGCGACCAGCTCCTCCAGGAAGCGGCTCGCCTGGCGCGCGTTGCGCGCGACTTCGGAGACGCCCTTCTTGTGCCCGTCGAGCTCCTCCAGAATCGCCATCGGCACGTAGACGTCATGCTCCTCGAACTGGAACAGACTGGTCGGATCGTGCATCAGCACGTTGGTGTCGAGCACGAACAGCTTGCGGCCGGAAACCTGCGGCCGGGGGACGATCCGGGCTGGCTTGCGCTGCGCCATCGCGCTTTACGCGGAAAGCGACTTCACGAAGTCGAGCACTTCCTGCGCGTGGCCGGGGACCTTCACGCCGCGCCATTGGCCGCGTACGATGCCGGCGGCATCGACCGCGAAGGTGCTGCGTTCGATTCCGCGCACCTGGCGCCCGTACATGTTCTTCATCTTGATGACGGCGAACGCGCTGCAAGCCTTTTCATCCTGATCGGATAGCAGCTCGAAGGGAAAGCTCATCTTGGTCTTGAACGATTCGTGCGACTTGATGCTGTCGCGCGACACCCCGAAGATGCGCCAACCCACGTCCGTGAACTGCGGATGGAGGTCGCGGAAATTCTGGCCTTCCGTGGTGCAGCCGGGCGTATTGTCCTTGGGATAGAAGTACAGCACGAATGGCGAGCCGCGCAACTCGCTGAAGCGGACGGTCTTGCCGCCGGTAGACGGCAGCGCCAGTTCGGGCACGGGGTGATCGATCATGGGGGGATAGGCCAAGGTGGGGCGGCTCAATTGTTGACAAAAACCCCGCGCGACGCAAGCGCGCCCTGGGGACCGTGCCCCGAGCGCTCAGGCGAGGAACTCCGCGCCCTGCAGGGCGACAGGACCCGCGAATCCGTCCAGGCGTGCGATCCTGACGCAGTGACGCGGAAGCGTCGCGGCGCGCGCTGCCTCGAAATAACCGTTCAGGCTGAGCAGTTCCATGCCTCTATCGCGCCATGCATGCACGATCTGCTCGAACAGCGGCAGCAGCGCCATGCCTTCGAGCTCGGCGCTCAGCGTGTACACATGACCCGCGGCCGCGGGCAGCGTACGCGTTGCCTTGACCAGCAACGCCGCAGCGTTGTCGGGACTCATGCCGTCGCGGGCGAGCAACTCGTCCAATGCAGGCAACGTGGTCGGAATCTGCGGACACGCGATCAGCTCGGCCTTGACGACCGGGGTGAAGGGATGGAGTCCCCGCGTATCGGAGCAATAATCGAACCCGAGCCGCTGCGTTAGGCGATACGCATGCGTATTCATCTGCCAGCCGGCCGCGCCGTGCACGCGAGGCGCCGTGCCGAATATCTCCTCGAATCGGTCGGTCGCGCGTTGCATCTGCTCCAAGGTCCAGCGGGCGTCGGAGGCGGCTGCGGCTTCGCGCCAGCGCGCGCTGTCCCAGGCCTGAATTCCGACTTCGAACCCCGCGTCGCGCACGTTTCGCATGATCTCGGCGCAGCGCCGCCCGATATCGGGCGCGGGCAGCACGGTGCCGTACATGAGCGTCTTCGCACCGTAGTGCGACAGCAGCGTGTGGCCGCCGATCTTGCGTCGTGCAGCCGCTCCCATGCGCAGCAGCCGAGCGCCGGTATGCTCGGTCCCGAGAGTAAACAGGAACGTGGCTTGCGCGCCGTGGCGGCGCAGCGCCTGCACCAGGCGAGGAACGCCTTCCAGCGTGCCGCGATAAGTTTGCACGTCGACCTTGAGGGCGAGGCGCTTCGCGGGTGGCGCCGCAGGGCGTTCGGGCGGGAAGATCGTCTGCGCCATCAGGCGTCCTGGGCGGCAAGCCGACCGAGCGCATCTCCGGTCAGCCGCACGATGCGCCAGTCCGGCAATACCAATGCTCCGAGCCCTTCATAGAAGCGCTGTGCGGAGATGTTCCAATCGAGTACCGACCACTCGAAGCGGCCACAGCCACGCTCGCACGCAAGGCGCGCAAGCCGGACGAGCAACGCCTTACCGCAACCGCGGCCGCGGAACTCCGGCCGCACGTACAGATCCTCGAGGTACAGCCCGCGGCGGCCGAGGAAGGTGGAATAGTTGTGGAAAAAAAGCGCGAAGCCGGCCGCGGCACCGCCGTCGCGCGAGCAAGCGAGCAGGGCCTCCACGCACGGTTCGGCGCCGAACAACGCCTCCTGCAAGCGCGATTCGGTGCACTGAACGATGTGCGAAAGTCGTTCGTACTCGGCCAGGCCCCGAATCAGCTCGAGCAACTGCGGGACATCGGCCGACACGGCCGGACGGATGTCGAAGCCCGTGGCGCGTTCGCCGGTCGACGCGCTCATCGCCATCTCATGGCGGCGGCGCGGCGAACTCGCGCGCAGCCGCTACCAGGCAAGTGGCGTATGCCTGCGACATCATAGGCCGCCCGGCGCGCACGCGCCGCGCTCAGGCCGGCTGCTCATGCGCACACTGCGCGAAGATCTGCTCGGCGACAGCCCGGATCGCAGGTGCCGATGCGACATCGAGCCGGTAGGTCTGCGCCTCGCAGACGTGGGCGAAGTTGCGCGTGATGGAGCGATCGTAGGCAGGATCGTAGTGCTGCTCGAGCAGCTCCGCGACCAGCTCGGGATGGCGGCCGGCCTGCGCCAAGGCGCACCAGCGCTCGATGGTCGCGCGACCATAATGGCTCGTAAGCGCATGCAGACGCTCGGACAGCAGCGCGTCCTGCTCGAGAAAATGCGCGTAGTGTTTCATCAGCAGCGCCGTGCGCACCGGGGTCGGCGCCTGCACCAGCGCACACGGCGCAGCGCGCATGGCTGCGATCAACGCCCCCGGAACCTGGACGTTGCCGACCTTGCGGCTCTCGGCCTCGACGAAGACCGGGCGGCTGCGATCGAGCTCGCGCAGCCGTTGCCATAGCAGGCTTTCGAACATTTTCTGCGTCGGCTGCGGGTGGCCGGGCACGTCGCCGAGCACCGAGCCGCGGTGACTCGCCAGCCCTTCGAGATCGAGCACCTGCGCGCCGAGCGCGGCCAATGCCTCCAGCACCTGGCTCTTGCCTGAACCGGTGCGCCCGCACAGCACGCGATAGTCGTAGGCTTGCGGCAATTGCTCCAACGCTGCCACCACCGAGCGCCGGTACGCCTGATAGCCGCCTTGCAGGCGCGCGGCGCGCCAGCCCACCCTGCGCAGCACCTCGCACAGCGCATCCGAACGGCCTCCACCGCGCCAGCAATAGACCAGCGGCGACCAGCCCGGCGGCCGATCGTGCAATCGCGTTTCGAGCATATGGGCGATGTTGCGTGCGACCAGCGCGGCGCCGCTGCGCTTGGCAGCGAACGCCGAGACCTGCTTGTACATCGTGCCGACACGTGCGCGCTCGTCGTCGCTCAGCACCGGGCAATTGATCGCCCCCGGGATGTGACCGAGGGCGAACTCCGCGGGCGTGCGCACGTCGACGATCTCGTCAAAGTCATCGACCTGTGCTACGGTAACGTCTCGGCTGTGCTCCACGGCGCGCGTCGCAATCGGTTTCGGACGCGGCCGCAGTCTACAGCAATTTCATGCGCGCGGCTTCATCCATGTGCCCCAACGACCCTCCTTTAGATCCTGTGCGGACAGCAATCCGGCTCACCCAGCTGTCGCACGGCGGCGGGTGAGGCTGCAAGATGACGCCAGCGTTGCTGAGCGAAGTCCTGGCCAAGGCGCCCGCGGGCATCATCGATCCCAATCTGCTGGTCGGCAACGAGAGTTGCGACGATGCCGCGGTCTATCGCCTGAACGCCGAGCAGGCGCTGGTGGCGACCACCGACTTCTTCATGCCGATCGTCGACGATCCGTTCGACTTCGGCCGCATCAGCGCGGCTAACGCGCTCTCGGACGTGTATGCCATGGGCGCACGGCCCATTATGGCGCTCGCCGTGTGCGGAATGCCGGTAGGGAAGCTGACTGCGGAAGAGATCGCGCGCATTCTTGCGGGCGGGCAATCGATATGTATCGAAGCCGGCATTCCGATTGCGGGCGGTCACTCGATCGATTCGCCCGAGCCGATCTACGGCTTGGTGGCGCTGGGGTTGGTACATCCGGATCGCATCAAGCGCAACGACCGGGCGCGCGCAGGCGACATCCTCATACTCGGCAAGGCGCTCGGGGTCGGCATTCTGAGCGCCGCGCTCAAGAAGGACGATCTCAGCGCCCAAGGCTACGCGCAAATGGTCGAGACCACCACCCGACTCAATACGCCAGGTATCGCGTTGTCCGAAATGGATTCGGTGCATGCGTTGACCGATGTCACGGGCTTCGGCTTGCTGGGACACCTGCTGGAGATCTGCAAAGGTTCGAGCGTTGCCGCGCAGCTGCGCATGACGTCCATCCCGGTCCTGTCCGAGGCAGGGCAGGCCGCGCAAGCGGGTCACGTCACCGGCGCCTCGGCACGCAACTGGTCGAGCGTCGGTATCGATGTCGATCTGGCGCAAGCATTGCCGCAGTGGCAGCGCAATCTGCTCACCGATCCGCAGACCAGTGGCGGATTGCTGGTGGCCTGCAGCGCCGACAGCGCGGCCGCGGTGCTCGGCGTCTTTCACCGCGCCGGTTTTGCGCAGGCGGCGGTGATCGGCGAGCTCAGCGCGGGCTCGCCGCGGGTCGCCGTGCGTTGAGCATCGGACCGAGCACGCGCCACACCGTCTCGAGCATCAGCGGCTGCGCCTCGCGCGCGGGGTGGATGCCGTCGGGCTGGAACAGCTCGTGGCGCTCGCCGAAGCCTTCGAACAGGAACGGAACCAGCGCCACGCGCGGCTTCTTCGCCAGCTCGGCATAAACGGCTTCGAACTGTTTCACGTAACCGGCCCCGTAGTTGGGCGGCAAGCGCATGCCCACCAGGACGACGCGCGCATTGCGCTTAAGACACGCATTCAGAATCGCGTCCAGATCCGCGCGCAAGGTTTCGATGCGTTGGCCGCGCAAGCCATCGTTCGCGCCCAGCTCGACCACCACGATGGCGGGTTTGTGCAGCGCCAGCGCCGACTCGATCCGGCGCCGCCCGCCGGCTGCCGTTTCCCCGCTGATGCTGGCATTGACCACCCTATAATCGGGCGCGACCTTGCCGATGCGCTGCGCGAGCAGGCTCACCCAGCCCGCGTTCTGGGCTAGCCCATAACCAGCCGAAAGACTGTCGCCGAATACGAGCACGGTGCCCGCCGGCCAGGCGAGCAGCGGGAACCCCAGCAGCGCGATCAGGACTAACAGTCTCGACATGAAGACGAACGACATACGGCCGATTGTGGAGGCGGCTGGCTTGGTGAAGCAAGTCAGAAGCGATGGCCGCGACCTAAGAATCGTTGACAACGTCAGTTTCAGCGTGTTCCCGGGCGAGTCGGTGGCCATCGTCGGCGTCTCCGGCTCGGGCAAGTCGACTTTGCTCGGCTTGCTCGCTGGCCTCGATACGCCGAGCGAGGGGCAGGTCTACCTCGATGGCGAGGACATCACGGCACTGAACGAGGATGGTCGCGCGGCCGTGCGCGCGCGCGCGGTCGGTTTCGTGTTCCAGTCCTTTCAGCTCCTGCCCGCGCTCACGGCCATCGAGAACGTCATGCTGCCGCTGGAGCTCGCGGGCGCAGCCGACGCACGCACGGCCGCGGCGGCGCTGCTCGATCGGGTCGGCTTGAGCGAGCGCCTGACGCATTGTCCCAAGCAGCTTTCCGGCGGCGAGCAGCAGCGTGTCGCAATCGCACGCGCGTTCGTCGCAAGACCGAAGCTGCTGCTGGCCGACGAGCCGACCGGAAACCTCGATGCCGCCACCGGGGCGTGCATCGCCGAGCTCATGTTCGAGTTGAACCACGAGCGCGGCACTACGCTCCTGCTGGTTACGCATGACGAAGCGGTTTCGAATCGCTGCAGGCGCACGTTGCGCCTGGCGAGCGGACGCTTGCTGGAGCCGCAACGGCAGTGAAGGACATCGTACTCGGCCTGCGCCTGGCCGCGCGCATGCTGCGGGCCGGGGAGCTCAATCTGCTCGTGGCGGCGATTGCGCTGGCAGTTGCGGCGATGGCGACGGTCGGCTTGTTCTCCGATCGCGCGCGCCTGGCCATGGAGCAAGAAGCCAACCGGCTGCTGGGCGCGGATCTCGTGTTGCGTTGGACGCGCCCGATTTCGCTCGAGCTCGAGCAAGCAGCGCGTGCGCGCGGTCTCTCTGCGGTGTCGACGCTGGCCTTCAGAAGCATGGTGATCCGTGCCGAGACGAGCCTGCTGGGCGAGATCACCGCGGTCGATCCGGGCTATCCGTTGCGCGGCACGACCCGGATCGCATCGAGGCGCGGCGGCGCGGACGAAGTGCCGCGATCGATGCCCGCGAGCGGAACGGTCTGGGCCGACGAGCGCCTCTTCAGCCAGCTTAAAGTGCAGGTGGGCGATCGCATCACGCTCGGCGAGAAGACCTTCACGCTGGCGGCGGTGCTCACGCAGGATCCGAGCCTCACGCTGAGCATTTTCGGCATGGGCCCACGCTTGGTGATGGCGCGCGCGGACGTGGCGGCAACCGGATTGATGGTGCCAGGCAGCCGCGCCGTGCATCGGCTGTTGATCGCGGGTGAGCGCCAGGCGGTCGACGCCTATCGGGCATGGGCCGGGCCGCGGCTTCCCGCCGGCACGCGCCTGGAGGGCGTGCGCGACGCGCGGCCCGAAGTGCGTGCGGCGCTGGAGCGCGCCGAGCGCTTCATGAGCCTTGCCGCCCTAGTGGCTGTCGCGCTCGCGGCCGTGGCGGTCATGCTCGCCACGCGGCGCTATCACGAACGCCAGCTCGACGTCTGCGCGATGCTGCGTTGCCTCGGCGCCGGCGAGTGGCGGGTGTTCCGCCTGCAGTTCGTTCAGCTCGCAGCCGTCGGCGTGGGCGCGAGCATCGCGGGTTGCGCCGTCGGCTACGCCGGCCAGGCGGCCCTGGGCTCCTGGCTCGGTTCGCTCGTCGGCATCGAGCTGCCGCAACCCAGCCTGGGCGCAGCCGTGCGCGCAACGCTGCTCGGCATCGTGCTGCTGGCGGCTTTCGGTTTGCCGCCGTTGTTTTCGCTACGCAAGGTGCCCGCGCTGCGGGTCCTGCGGCGTGAGGCAGGCGGCCCGGGCATCGCGGGCATGGGAGCCTATGCACTTGGCATCGGCTGCGTTGCCGGTCTGGTCCTATGGCACGCGGGCGACCTGCGACTGGGCGCTTATGTGCTGCTCGGCTGCCTTGCGACGATCGCGGCCGCAGCCGCGCTCACGTGGTCGAGCCTGCGCGCGCTTGGGGCGGTGCGAAGCGGCGGCGCCGTGAGCTGGCGCTACGGCATCGCAAGCCTGCGCCGACGCTCGGCCGCAACCGTGTGGCAGGTGGTCGCGCTCGCGCTCGGCCTCGCCGCGCTGCTCACGCTGACGCTCATCCGCTCCGATCTGCTCGCGGCCTGGCAGGCCAATCTGCCGGCGGATGCGCCCAATCGCTTTCTCATCAACATCCAGTCTGATCAGGTCGCCGCGGTGCAGGAACTGCTTGCGTCCCGCCTGGGCTACCGGCCCGAAGTCTATCCAACGGTGCGCGGGCGATTGGTGGCTGTGAACGGCGAGCCGATCGATCCGTCGGCCTACGCCGACGATCGGGCGCGAAGGCTGGCGGAGCGCGAGTTCAACCTGGGCTGGGGCGATCGGCTTCCGGTGCACAATCGCATCACGGCCGGGCGCTGGCACGGCGAGGGCAGTAGCGACCCCGGATTGTCGGTGGAGGAGGGCATCGCGCGCACCTTGCATCTTCGGCTGGGCGACCGGCTGACCTACGACGTCGCCGGCGTGCGCTTCGAGGCGCGGATCACCAGCTTGCGCGAGGTCGAATGGGACAGCTTTCGCGTCAACTTTTTCGTGATCGCAGCGCCCAGTCTGCTCGCCTCGCATCCGGCGACGCACATCACCAGCTTCCATCTGCCGCCCAACGACAGCACCGTGGTGAATGCGCTGGTGCAGCGCTTTCCCAACGTGGTGGTGATCGACGTGGCAAGCCTGGTGACGCAGGTGCAGGCGATGATCGGGCAGGTATCGCGCGCGATCAGTTTCGTTTTCGTTTTCACGCTGGCGGCGGGCATTCTGGTGCTCTACGCCGGTATCGTGGCCACCCACGACGAGCGCGTACGGGAGGTGGCGATCATGCGCACACTCGGGGCGAATCGGCGCCAGGTGGTGCGGGCGCATGCGACCGAGTTTGCGCTGATCGGCGCGATGGCCGGCGTATTCGCCGCGGCCGGTGCGAGCGCACTCGGTTACACGGTGGCCGCGAAAGTACTGAATCTGCCCTACCAGTTCGACCCGCTGGTGTGGCTGTTCGGATTCGTCGCCGGCGTTGCCGGCGTGTTGGCGGCCGGGATGCTGTTCACTCGGCGCGTTCTGGCCACGCCGCCGCTCGCGAGCCTGCGCCAGATCGGTTGAGCCTTCTCGCGAGGGTCCGGTCAGTGGTCTAGCTGGCGCTCGCTCCATCGCGCAAAGCGACTTGTCAGGGACTTTTCGGTCGATAGCGGCGAGCCGCGTGCGCGCGGCGGCCCGAATGCCTGGGCTATACTGCGGCGAGTAGCGGAGGGGCAACATGGTCGAAATCGTCGTCGTCATTCTGGCGCTGGTGGTCCTGGGCGCCGTCATCCTTTTGGTCGTCAAGATGGGCGCGCTGGCGAAGGCGATGAACGCTCACGCGTTGAGCCAGGTGGAAGCGAACGAGCAGAAACAACGCGTTCTGGTGGGCGAGTTGCGCGACAACCTGGAACGGCAGGGCGATCGGCTAGCCGGCACGCTCACCGACAATTCGGAGCGGCTGCGTGCCGTGGTTTCGAACGATCTGAAGCATGCGCGCGAGGCCATGCAGGTGCTGCAATTGTCGCAGCAGCATGAGCTCGCGACCTTCCGCGAGGCGGTGCTGTCGCGCCTGGCCGACATGAGCCTCGGCTTGCAGACGCGGCTGACCGAACAGGCAGGCGCCGATCGCGACGTCATGGATCGCTCGCTCAAGTCGATGACGCAGGAGCTGCGCGTGGCGATGGAGGCGCTGGCGAGCCGCACCGACGAGCGCCTGGAGCAGATCCGCGGCAACGTCGAGCAGCACCTGGATCAGATCCGGGGCAGTGTCGCCGAGCGCCTGGACGAAGGCTTCCGCAAGACCAACGAGACTTTTTCCAACGTCATGGCGCGGCTCGCGGTGATCGACGAGGCGCAGCGCAAGATCGACGGGCTTGCCACCAACGTCGTCAGCCTGCAGGAGCTGCTCGGCGACAAGCGCGCGCGCGGCGCATTCGGCGAGGTGCAGCTGGAGGGGCTGGTGCGCAATTGCCTGCCGCCGAACGCCTGGCAGATGCAGGTGACGCTCTCCAACGGCGCGCGCGCCGATTGCGTGTTGCGCTTGCCCGAGCCCACCGGCTCGGTCGCCGTCGACTCCAAGTTTCCGCTCGAGAACTATCACCGGATGTATACGCCGGGGCTCGCCGAGGCCGAGCGCGCACAGGCCGAGCGCTCGTTCAAGGCCGACCTGCGCCGGCATGTCGACGATATTGCCGACAAGTACGTGATCCCGGGAGAAACCTCCGATGGCGCGGTGATGTTCGTGCCGGCGGAAGCGGTATTTGCCGAGATCCACGCCTATCATCGCGACATCATCGATCACGCCCTGGCGCGACACGTCTGGGTGGTGTCACCCACGACGCTGATGGCCGTGCTCAATACGGCGCGAGCGGTCATCAAGGATGTCGAGACGCGGCGCCAGGTGCACGTGATCAAGGACGCACTGGGCAAGCTGGCGAAGGACTTCTCGCGTTTCGACGAGCGCATGCGCCGGCTCGCCGACCATATCCGCCAGGCGCACGAGGATGCCGAGCGCGTGCACGTCTCCAGCGTGAAGATCGCGCAGCGCTTCGCACAGATCGAGAGCGTAGAATTCGAACATCCGCAAGCGGCCGCGGAGGAGATGCTGCCGGACCCGGCCGGCGAAGGCCGGGAACCGGAGCAGCAGGCCGAGCAGGCCGTCTAGCGAGCTTCAGGTAATGCCTTGTCGCTCGCTCCCTCACCCGCAACCCCTCTCCCGGAGGGAGAGGGGAGCGTTTTGCGGAAAGCGGCTTGTCAGCCACTTTCCGGTGCATCAATAGCCGCGGCGCGATACGGAGTGCGCGGCATGGGATTCAGCCTGCAGCGTTGGCGACGCGCACGCATCGTGCGCAGGGCCCCACTGGACGAAGCACTATGGATGGAATCGCTCGCACGCTATCGCTTCCTGAGCGGATTGAGCGATGCCGAGCGCGAGCGCCTGCGCGGCCTCGTGACGGTTTTCCTGCACGACAAGCAGATCCACGGCGCCGCGGACCTCGAGCTCGACAATTCGATGCGCATGGCGCTGGCCGTTCAGGCCTGCGTCCTGTTGCTGAACCTGCCCGACGATTGGTATGACGGCTGGGTGGAGATCGTGGTCTATCCGAACGAATTCGTGCCCGATGTCGAGTGGCAGGACGAATTCGGGGTGGTCCACGCCGGCAAGGAAATCCGCTCCGGCGAGGCGTGGCTGCACGGGCCGGTGATCCTGTCGTGGGCCGACATCGGCGAGGATTTCGCCGACGGAATCAACGTGGCGATCCACGAGTTCGCGCACAAGCTCGACATGCTCAACGGCGACGCCGACGGCTATCCGCCCTTGCACGCGGGCATGGATCGGGCGGCCTGGACGAAGGCGTTTACGTCGGCCTATGAGGATTTTTGCCACAGCGTCGATGCCGGCCGCCGGACTACAATCGATCCCTATGCGGCCGAATCTCCGGGCGAGTTCTTTGCCGTGCTGAGCGAGGCGTTCATCGAACGGCCCGAGATCGTGCGCGCCGGCTATCCGGCCATCTACGAGCAATTGATGAGGTTTTATCGCCAGGATCCCTATGCGCGCCATGTCGCGGCCGGGCTCCTGGAGGAAGTCTGAGCCCCCGACGAGCCCATCATGGTGCGACCCCTGCTTCGCCCTGCAACTGTAATCCTCACGCTGTGGGCGCAGTCCTGCCTGGCGGCCGAGACTTGGCCTGCGCTCGACGGCGCAGCGATGCTCGTTGCGGCGGCGCTCGCGGGGGCCGTGGCCGCGGTGCTGGTCACTCGCCTGTACTTGAAGAAGAGGCGTTTGCCCATCGATCCGGCCCGGGCGTGGTCGGTCCTGAGCGACTTGCGCGAGGGCGTGATCGCGACCGGCACGGACGGGAACGTGGTCTATCTGAACGCGGCGGCCGAGGAGCTTTCGGGCTGGGGCATCGCCGAGGCGAAGGGCCAGCCCCTGCACATGGTCTATCGCATCATCGACGAGCACAGCCGAAGCACGCTCGACTACATCGCCCAGGGCGCTCCCGAAGGCGCTCATCTGGCCGACTCCGGGCGTGCGGCGGCGCGGCTCATCCGCCGCGACGGTCAGGAGACTTCGGTACACGATTCGTTCACCGAGGTGCGCGACGAAGCAGGGCAGCGCAGTGGTTATGCGGTCGTCTTCCACGACGTATCTCAGTTGCGTGCGCTGGCGCAGCAGCTGTCGTGGCAAGCAAGCCACGACTCGCTCACAGGACTGGTCAACCGGCGCGAGCTCGAGAGCCGCCTGAACCAACTGCTCGAGTCCGCGCGCACACAAGGGCGCCAGCACGTGCTGCTCTACATCGACCTGGACAACTTCAAGACGGTGAACGATTCGTGCGGGCACACGGCCGGCGACGAGCTGCTGCGCAGCCTCACCTCGGTCATGAGCACCAAGATCCGCGGCAGCGACATCCTGGCGCGGCTCGGCGGCGACGAGTTCGCGGCGCTGCTGCAGTCGTGTCCGCTCGATCAGGGTTTGCGCATTGCCAATGGCATACGCGAAGTGGTGCGCGACTTCCGTTTCGCCTGGGAAGGCAAGTCCTTCACCGTCGGCGCGAGCATCGGCCTGGTGCCGATCGACGCGGCCAGCGGCGACATCGCGGACGTGTTGACGGCCGCCGATGCATGTTGCTACGAAGCGAAGAACAAGGGCCGCGACAGGGTGCAGGTGCACCGCCCGCAGCAGGCTGGCCAGCGCGAGAACGGCGAGCCGCAGATGATCTCGCGCCTGAGCCAGGCGTTCGAGCAGGGCGACTTCGTGCTCTACCAGCAATACATCCAGCCGCTCAAGGAAGCGGTATCGTCGCCGCACTTCGAGATACTCGTGCGCATGCGCGGCGACAACGGCGAGCTGGTGCCGCCGATGGCGTTCATTCCGGCGGCGGAACGCTACAACCTGCTGACCGCGATCGACCGGCTGGTGATCACCGAGCTGCTGCAGGTGCTGGCTGCCCGTAGCCGCGCTGCCGGCACCCAGATCGCCCCCGAGGCTGGGCTGTATTCGGTCAATCTGTCCGGCGCGAGCATCAACGATTCCAGCTTTTCGGATTTTCTGCGGCGCCAGCTCGCGCGCTACCCCGTGCCGCCGAGCCTGCTGTGTTTCGAGGTGACGGAAACGACCGCGATCTCGAATCTGACCAAGGCAGCCGAGCTCATGCACGAGCTGAAGAACATGGGCTGCCGCTTCGCTTTGGACGATTTCGGCATCGGCATGTCGTCGTTTGCCTATCTCAAATATCTGCCGGTGGACTTCCTCAAGATCGACGGCACGTTCGTGCGCGACATGGCGGACGACGAGATGGACTGTGCGATCGTGGAAGCCATCAATCGTATCGCGCACATCCTCGGCATGCAGACGGTGGCCGAGATCGTCGAAGATCAGGCGACGCTGGACCGCTTGCGCCTGCTCGGCGTCGACTATGCTCAGGGCTTCCACATCGCCCGGCCCGAGCCGCTGCAGATGCATTTGCCGGAAGCGCCGGCGCTTGCCCAGGCGCAGTTGCTGATCTGACGCAGGTGCGTCGCGCCCGCGACGGCGGCCGCTTAGGCGGAGAAGACGACGCTACGCTTCAGCGCGAACCGGGCTCGGTCCCGATTTCCCGGGCGCCGCCGGCCTGCTCGGCATGCACTTGCAGCTCTTCGCGCGTATTGATGTTGCTGAATGCTTCCGGCATGTCGTCGAAGGGCACTTCGATCACGCGCAGGCGCGCATACCAGGCGTCGATCTTGCGCCCGCCACCGGCGAGATAGTCCCGCAGATCGGCGTGCAGGCTGCGCTTGCACAGGCAGAAGACCGGATGCGGCTGCTCGCCCGTGCGCGCCACCGCAAGCTCGGCTTCGTTCTGCGACAATCCTTGGTGCAGCCGCGCCACCAGCATCGCGGGCAGGAACGGCGAATCGCACGGCGCGGCAACGACCAGCTCGTTGCGCGCGAGCGCGAGCCCGCGCTCGAGGCCGGCGAGCGGTCCGGCAAAGCCGCCGACCTCGTCCGGCAGCACCGGATGACCGAAGCTGCGGTAGCGCTCGAGGTTCTGGTTGGCACTCACGAGAATTTCGTCGACCTGGGGACCGAGGCGCTCCAGCACCCACGCGATCAGGGGACGGCTCTGCAGGAGCTGCAGACCTTTGTCGACGCCGCCCATCCGTCGACCCTGGCCGCCTGCGAGGATCAATCCGGTGACGGCAATACCTGTCACGTCGCGACCGAAACCCGGTTCGGATCGTCGGCCGACGCGCCGCGGACGAAGCGGTGCGAGCCGGTGAAGAGGAGGTAGTGCTTGCCGGTGGCGCGGCCGATCATGGTGATGCCGACGCGGCGCGCGATGTCGTGGCCCATTTGCGTGAGCCCGGAGCGCGAGACCAGGAACGGTATGCCCATCTGCGCGCACTTGATCACCATCTCGGAGGTGAGCCGGCCGGTGGTGTAGAAGATCTTGTCGGCCCCGTCGAGATTCTCCAGCCACATCTGGCCGGCGATGGCATCGACCGCGTTGTGGCGGCCGACATCTTCGACGAACATCAGAATCTCGTCGCCACGCGCGAGCGCGCAGCCGTGTACCGCGCCCGCCGTCTTGTAGACGGTGTCGTAGCGCCGCACATTGTCCATGAGGCCATAGTAGGTCGCCTCGGTGAGCTTCGCATCGGCCGGCAACGCCACGCTGTCGATCTCGGCCATGAGATCGCCGAACACCGTACCCTGGCCGCAGCCGGTGGTGACGGTGCGCTTCTCCATCTTGCCGTCCAGATCTTCGACGCCGGCGAAGGTGGTCACCGCGCACGAGTCGACGTCCCAGTCGACCTGCACCGAGCGGATCTCGGCCAGCGAGCGCACCAGACGTTGATTGCGCAGATAGCCGATGGCGAGCGCCTCGGGACATTGCCCGAGCGTCATCAAGGTCACCAGCTCGCGCTTGTCGAGATAGATCGTGAGCGGATGCTCGCCGGCAATGGCGGTGGCGAGTCGCTCGCCGCGTTCGTTCGTCGACTCGACTTCCACGGTTGCCGGCCGGGTGGCGTTGCTCAGCAGGGGACGTTCGCGCATTCAGCCACCGATGTAGGACATTTCGACCTTCTGCAGGCGCACGGTGTGGCTGCCCCGAATCTCCGAATAGCGATCCGAGCGCTTGCTCCACAGGCCGACGATGAATTCGCGGATCGCCTCGTCGGAAGCCCCGCTTCGCAGCAGCGCGCGCAGATCGTGCCCCGAGGTCGCGAACAGGCACGTATAGATCTGGCCTTCGGCCGAAAGCCGCGCGCGGGTGCAATCGCGGCAGAACGCTTGCGTGACCGAGGCGATGACGCCGATCTCGCCCGAGCCGTCGCGGTAGCGCCAGCGCTGGGCAACTTCGCCGCGATAGTGGGCACCGATCGGCTCCAGCGGCAACTCGCGGTCGATGCGCTGCACGACTTCGGCGGCGCTCACCACATCGTCCATGCGCCAGCCGTTGCTGTGGCCCACGTCCATGTACTCGATGAAGCGCACGATGTGGCCGCGTTCTCGGAAAAAGCGCGCCATCGGCACGATGCTGTCGTCGTTCACCCCGCGCTTGACCACCATGTTGACCTTGATGGGCGCGAGCCCGGCGGCGGCCGCGGCGTCGATGCCTGCGAGCACCCGCTCGACTGGAAAGTCGACGTCGTTCATCGCCCGGAACACCGCATCGTCGAGCGAATCGAGGCTCACGGTGACGCGCTTCAGGCCCGCTTCATGCAGGCGCAACGCCTTGAGCGCGAGCAGCGAGCCGTTGGTCGTGAGCGTGAGATCAAGACCTTCGATCGTGGCGAGCTTCCCGATCAAGGCCTCGAGATTCCGCCGCACCAGCGGCTCGCCCCCGGTCAGACGGATCTTCTCGATGCCGAGCCCGCGAAAGATGCGCGCGACCCGTTCGATCTCCTCGAAGCTCAACAGCGCCTTGCGGTCGAGAAACTGAAAGTCCTTGCCGAACACCTCCTTGGGCATGCAATAGACGCAGCGGAAATTGCAGCGGTCGGTGACCGAGATGCGCAGGTCGCGCAGCGGGCGGCCGAGCTTGTCCTGCGCAAGGCTTGGCGGGGTGGTAGGAGAATGCGACATTTGAAGCAATTATGGCACACACCACAGGCGCGCGAAGGCGCGCGCGGGTTCGCTCCAGCACCGAGTCATTGCCGGGCACGGATTCAAATGGTGCGCCGAAAATCCGCCGTCAGATAACCCCTTCCATCACCTGGACATCGACCGTCGCGCCGGCGGGGACATTGCCTTGCTCGGCGGGCAGAATGATGAAGCAGTTCGCTTCCGACATGGAGCTCAGGATTCCGGAGCCTTGCTCGCCGGTGACGCGCACGCGCCACTGACCGTCGGCATCGCAGGAGAGGATGCCGCGCTGGAACTCGGTACGCCCCGGCGCCTTCTTCAATGCGCTCGTGCAGTGCGCCTTGAGCACTGGAATCGGCGGGACCGGATCGCGCCCCATCAGCACGTAGAGCGCTTCGCGCACGAACTGATAGAACGTGGCCATCACCGAGACGGGATTTCCCGGCAGACCGAAGAAGTGCGCGTTGCCGACGCGCCCGTAGGCGAGCGGCCGACCCGGCTTCATCGCGATCTTCCAGAACACGACCTCGCCGAGACGATTGAGCAGATCCCTGACGAAGTCCGCCTCGCCGACCGATACCCCGCCGCTGGTGATCACGACATCGGCGATTTCGGAAGCATCGCGGAATGCGCACTCGAGCAACGCGGGATCGTCGCGCACTACGCCCATGTCCATCGCATCGACGCCGAGCCGGCTCAACATGCCGTGGATCGTGTAGCGATTGCTGTCGTAGATCTGGCCGGCGGCGAGCGGCTGGCCGATCGAAACCAGCTCGTCTCCGGTGGAGAAGAAGGCCACGCGCAGTTTTCGATAGACGCCGACTTCGCCGATGCCGAGGGAAGCGAGCAATCCGATGTCGGCCGGCGTGGCGAGCCGGCCTTTTGCGAGAGCGACGCTGCCCCGGCGCAGATCCTCGCCGGCGCGGCGCACGTGCTGGCCCTTTTGGTGTCCGCCGCCGATGGTGACTCGGTCGCCCGCCGCGCGCACGTGCTCCTGCATGACGACCGTATCCAGGGTTGCAGGGACCACGCCGCCCGTCATGATGCGGATGCATTCGCCGGTCTCGATTCGACCGCCATAGGGCTTGCCGGCAAAGGCGCTGCCGACGATTCGCAAGCCGGTCTCGCCGCTGCCCAGATCCGATGCGCGCACGGCATAACCATCCATCGCGGAATTGTCGTGCGCGGGCACGTCGACGGGAGAGGTCACGTCCGCGGCCAGTATGCGCCCGAGCGCAGTCCGAATGGCGCAGCGCTCGATGCCGCGGATAGGGGCCAGAAAACGCCGGATCAGCGCGCGCGCCTGGTCGACAGGCAGCGAGTTCGGATCGTAGTCGTCGGTGCAGCTCAGCTCGCGCAGCGTCGTCTTCGCTTCGCTCATCCCGAGCTCCTTGGTCAGCCAGGAGAAGCAGTTTACCGCAGGCTGCGTCGCACTCCGCCGGCGATGCAGCGCGCGCGCAAACGATCAGGTCCGGGATGGGCGCCAGGGCACGCTCGGTGCGTTGCTTGTCCGGGCTCGTCGGGTGCGCTATATTCCGTTATTCATAACGACCGTGCTGGCGGCGCTGTCGCCCGCGCCACCGGCGCTGTCGTAATGGACGAGCTGCAGGTCGAAAACACCAAATCGTCCGAATTTCGGCGCACCGCGGTCGGATTGCGGCCCGCCGCAGTGGGATTGCCGAGCTCGCAAGCTCGGATTGCCGAATCCGGAATTGCCCGGCAGTGGAGCGATGCATGGACAGTATCGATCTCGACGTTCTGAAGACGAGCCTGGAATGGGTGCGGGCAGGCCGTGGTGCAACGCTTGCGACGGTGGTGCATACCTGGGGCTCCGCGCCGCGGCCGGTGGGCGCAATGACCGTCATTCGCGACGATGGCCTGGTGGCGGGATCGGTGTCGGGCGGTTGCGTCGAGGACGACATGATCGAGAAAGTGCGCGCGGGCACCATGGCGGTTGCGGGTCCGGAGCTCGTCGTGTACGGTGTGACGCGCGAGCAGGCCGAGCGTTTCGGCTTGCCCTGCGGCGGGACGCTGGAACTGGTGGCCGAACCTCTCGGGCCGCAATCGGGATTATCCGAGTTGGTTGCGTCGATCGAACGCCATGAAGTCGTCACGCGCCGGCTCGATATGGCGAGCGGACGGGTGGAAGTGACTGCGGGCCGCGCCGGCGATGATCTGGTCTTCGACGGTAAGAGCCTCACCACCGTGCACGGACCACGCTGGCGGCTGCTGCTGATCGGCGCGGGTCAGCTCTCGCGCTACGTGGCGCAGTTCGCCCAGGCGCTCGACTACCACGTGACCACCTGCGATCCGCGCGAAGAGTACGCGAGAAGCTGGGAAGTGCCCGGGGCCGCGCTCACGCGCGAAATGCCGGACGACGTGGTGCGCGAGATGGGAACGGACGCGCACACCGCAGTGGTCGCGGCCACGCACGATCCCAGGCTCGACGACATGGCCTTGCTGGAAGCGTTGCGCTCGCCGGCCTTCTACGTCGGCGCGATCGGATCGCGCGCGAACAATCGCAAGCGCCGCGAGCGCCTGATCAAGCACTTCGACATGACCGAGGCAGAGATCGACCGGCTGCACGGGCCGATCGGCTTGCAGATCGGCGGCAAGACCCCGCCCGAGATCGCGCTCTCCATCATCGCGGAAATGACCGCGGTACGCCACGGTGCCCGCCTGGAGAAGACGGACAAAGGGACCGTGGTCTCCGCTGCCACCGATCC
>WHTS01000002.1:0-67634 GCA_009377585.1 Betaproteobacteria bacterium | reverse complement strand
GGCGGCGTGAGTTTCCTCATCAACCCGCGCGGCGCGCGCTCCAATGCGCTTCGGTTCCGCCCGGCACCTGGGCGGTGCCTTCCATGGCGTTCCCGTTCACGGTGCCGCGAAAGCGCAAGAAGCGCCCGGCGCTATCGACGAGGGTAAACTGAATCTTGTTGCCCTCGAGGATGGGATCGGCGACGTTGGGCGCGAGGCCCGAGCCCGTGACTTTTCCGGTGACCTTCTGGTAGGTCTGATCCAGGGTGAGCTCGAAAGCACCCGAGGGACCGGTCCCCTGCCAGCGACCCTGCACCTTCGCCGGCACGATCCACATGTACGCCGTGTATCCGTTCACAGTGGACGTTTCGTCCGGACCCCAGTCGCCCATGTTGAATGCATGCGAGACCACACGGGTGCCGGGTTTCATGTTGAGCAGCGTAGGGCGCAGCTTGATGTTGAGCGAGGAGAGCAGGTACATGGTGACGACGCTCGCCTGGCTGAAGTCTTCCTTGAACACATCGCCATGGACGAAGCTCGCACGCTCGCCCACGCCGGTGCGCTCGGCATTGGCACGCGACAACGCCACCATGTCGGCATTGAACTCGATGCCGAGCGCCTTGATTCCTCGCTTGGCAGCTGCGATCACGGTGCGGCCGTCGCCGGAGCCCAGGTCCACCAGGAAGTCCTTCGGCGTGACTTGCGCCATGTCGAGCATGCGCTCGACCAGGGAATTCGGCGTCGGAACCCAGATGACGTCCTTGCCCGGCTGTCCGACCTTCGGTTCGAAATCGGCTGCTACCGACTGCGGCAAGAGGAACAACGCGCACAGAACGAGAGGCAGTGCGAGAACGCGTTGCGGCATTGCTTCATCTCCTGCTTGGCGAAGGGGTGGCCGCAGCATACCCTCTTGCGGCACGCTGCGAAATAGCGGGAACAGCGCAGGCGCGGACTCGGCCCAGGAGACACCAGTGTTGAAGCTCGGCGACTTTTCCACCCTCACCTTCGATTGCTACGGCACCCTGATCGACTGGGAAACCGGTCTGTTGCACGCGCTCGCGCCGCTGCTTGCCCGCCACGGCCGCCGCCTCGACGAGGAGAGCATTCTGGTTGCTTTCGGTGAAGCGGAGTCCACAACGCAGGAACGCGCGCCGGGCAAGCTCTACCCGGAGATCCTCGGCGCTGCATTGGAGGCTCTGGCTGCACCATTCGGGATCGCGCTCGAGCCGGCGGATCGCAGCCGCTTTGGCGCTTCGGTCGGCGAATGGCCCGCGTTCGCCGACAGCGCACCGGCCCTTGTCTATCTCCAGCGCTACTACCGGCTGGTGATCCTGTCCAATGTCGATCGCGCTTCGTTCGCGCGCAGCCAATCGAGGCTCGGCGTCGAATTCGACCGCATCTTCACCGCGCAGGATATCGGCAGCTACAAGCCCGATCTGCGCAACTTCCGCTATATGCTGGACGAGCTCGGGCGCGATGGGATCGCGCCCCGCCAGGTGCTGCACGTCGCGCAGAGTCTTTTCCACGACCACGTGCCGGCGAAGCAGCTGGGACTCGCCACGGTATGGGTCAACCGGCGGGCCGGCAAGCCGGGCAGCGGGGCCACGCCGCCAGCGCAGGCACGGCCGGACTGGGAGGTGACGTCGCTGGCGGAGCTCGCGGATTTGCATCGCCGCGAACGATCGGAACCATGACACCATCTCGGCATGCACACCGCGGCATGCACACCGCGGCATGCACACCGCGGCATGCGCTTTGCGGCCATGGCAAGCGGGCGTTATCATCCGCGACGACCCTGGATATCCATCATGCACGTGTTCGGTTTCGCCGGCTTCTCGGGTAGCGGCAAGACGACGCTGATCGAGCAGCTCATTCCACTGTTCACCGGGCGCGGACTGCGCGTCGCGCTGATCAAGCACGCGCATCACACGTTCGATGTCGATCAGCCGGGGAAGGATTCCTATCGCCACCGCCACGCGGGTGCGCGCGAAGTCCTCATCAGCTCGTCGCGGCGCTGGGCGCTGATGCACGAGCTGCGCGGAGAAGCCGAGCCTTCGCTCGACGCGCTGATCGAGCGCATGTCGCCGTGCGATCTACTGCTGGTCGAGGGCTTCAAGCGGGCGGAAATACCCAAGCTCGAAGTGTTTCGCGAGGCGGTGGGCGAGTCGCCGCTGCATCCGCACGATTCGCAGATCGTCGCGGTCGCCACCGATACGCCGTTGCAGGCACCCATTCCGGTGCTCGATCTGAACCAGCCGGCGGCCATCTGCGAGTTCATCCTGAAGCAACTGGGGCTGCAATTGCACGTCGTACATGCCTCGGCGCAAGAAGTGAGCGGTCCGTGAACGTTCGCCTGCTTTATTTCGCGCGCTTGCGCGAAGCGTTCGGTATGCAGGCCGAGGATGTCGCGCTGCCCGAGGAAGTTCGCGATGTCGGCGCGCTGTCGCAGTGGCTGCGCACCCGCGGCGGCGCTTGGGCGGCCGAGCTCGGGCCCGGCCGCGCGTACCGCGTGGCGGTCGATCAGCAGATGGCCGGGGAAACCACCCGGCTGCACGAGGGCGCGGAAGTCGCGGTGTTTCCGCCGGTGACCGGGGGCTGAGCGTTGAGCGTGCGGGTCCAAAGCGAGGATTTCGACGCCGGCGCGGAGATCGCGCGCATGCGCCGGGGCAATCCGAAGATCGGCGCGGTCGCGGCCTTCGTCGGCGTCGTGCGCGACGTGAACGAAGGCGACTCGGTCGCAGGGATGACGCTGGAGCATTATCCGGGCATGACCGAGCGCTCCATCGAAGCCATCGTGACGCAAGCGCGCGCGCGTTGGCGGGTCCTCGATGCGCTCGTCATTCACCGTATCGGTGCGCTCGCTCCCACGGACCAGATCGTCCTTGTGGTGGTCGCTGCCCCGCACCGGGGGGACGCGTTTGCCGCCTGCGAATTCCTGATGGATTATCTCAAGACGCGCGCACCGTTCTGGAAGAAGGAACGCACGCCCGGCGGCAGCCGCTGGGTGGAAGCGCGCACGAGCGACGAAGAGGCGGCCGCCCGCTGGGAGCAGGCGGGGCGCTGACGTCCCTGCTGCCATGCAATCGCGTTTCCGGCTGCGTATCGGCAACGATCCCGAGTCTTCGCTGGGGCCGGGGAAGGTGGCGCTGCTGGAAGCGATCGAGGAAACAGGTTCCATATCGGCCGCCGGGCGCAAGCTCGGGATGTCGTACCGGCGCGCCTGGCTGCTGGTCGATGCGTTGAATCACGCCTTCAACCAGCCGCTCATCACCACCGCCACCGGGGGCAGGGAAGGCGGCGGTACGGCGTTGACGCCGGCCGGCGCCGATGTCGTGCGCCGCTATCGCAGGATCGAAGCGATGGCCACCGCGGCGACGGCAAAGGAGATCAACGCGCTGCAGAAGCTGATGCGCGGCTAGCCTGTACCGCTGGACTGATCGAGCACGAGGTTCGCATGAGGCGAAGGAAGGACGAACGGACGTGGTGACTGCGGCCGCCGTCGTCGGGGTCGGGGTGGGTGCTGCACTGGGTGCGTGGGTGCGCTGGGGCCTCGCAGCCGCGCTGAACGGCCGCTTCTTGCCTGAGCTGCCGCTCGGTACGCTCGCTGCCAATGTCATCGGCGGTTTTCTGATCGGGCTGGCGATGGAGTGGTTCGGCCGTCATGGCGGCTGGTCGGAGGAACTGCGCCTGTTCGTGGTGACGGGCTTTCTCGGCGCCTTGACGACCTTCTCGACCTTCTCCGCGGAAGTGGTCGCGGCGCTGCTGCGCGCGCACTACGGCTCGGCGCTGCTGATCGCTTCAGGCCATCTTGCCGGCTCGCTGCTCGCGACGGTGGCCGGAATTTTCTGCGTGCGCTGGCTCGCGGCATCCTGAGCCCGACGAAGAATTCGTGCCCGACCCCTTCGAAAGAAAATCGAGCCAGGCCCGAGCCTGGCCCCTTTTCCTGCATCGCCAGCGCCGCGAGCTTCAGTCGCGCCGATTGATCCGGTCGCGGGCGGCGAGGATCACTTCGCTCGCGGTCAGTCCGACGGGGCCGGTGCCGGCGCGAACGAGGTCGTCCGCGGCCGCACCATGCAAATAGACGGCCGCACGCAACGCGTTTGTCGCGCTATGCCCCTGAGCCAGGAAGGCACCGACCATGCCGGTGAGCACGTCGCCCTGGCCCGCGGAGGCAAGGCCCGGATTGCCGCTGGTGTTGATCCGGTAGCTCCGGTCCGGCGAAGCGCAGATGCTGCCGGCGCCCTTGAGCACGACCTCGCATTTCAGGCGAACAGCCAGAACGCGCGCCGCCTCGATGCGGTCGTTCTGCACCTGCGCGGTCGGACAGTTCAGCAACCGGGCCGCTTCCGCGGGATGCGGCGTGATGACCGTGGGCGCGGCGCGCCGGATGAATGCGCGCCGCATGATGGCTTCCTGCGCGAGCAGGTTGAGCGCGTCGGCATCGAACACTGCCGGCAGATTGGCCCGGATGGCGTTCTTGAGCAGTCCCTTGGCCGCGGCCGACTGTCCCAAGCCCGGCCCCACGGCGAGCGCGCTCAAGTGGTCCAGCTTGAGCACGGCGTCGGCTTGCCGCAGCATGAGCTCGGGTTGCATCGGATCGATCGATGGCGCCGCGCTATCGATCGATCCGACGTAGACGCGTCCCGTGCCCAGGTGCAATGCCGAGCGTCCGGCAAGCCATGCCGCGCCCACCATGCCGGCCGCGCCGCCGACGATGCCCAGGCTGCCGAACGTGCCCTTGTGGGAGTTGGCTTTACGCGGCGGCAGCATGGCCGCGAGGACCGATTCGTCCAGGACGCTGCCGGTGGTGGCGACCACGGCAGCTGCATCGACGTCGAGCGTTCGCAGGTGCACCGTGCCGCAGTGATCCACGCCGTCGTGGGTGAAAAGACCCGGCTTGAGCCCGATGAATGTCACCGTGTGGGCTGCGCGCACCGCCCGGCCCATGACACGGCCGGTATCCGCATCGAGCCCGCTCGGGATGTCGATCGACAACACCGGCAGGCCCAGCTCATTGATGAACGTGACCAGCTCGGCGGGCTTTTCGGCCAACTCGCGCGTGAGCCCGATGCCGAACAGGCCATCGATGACGAGGTCCCAGCGCCGATCGCTCGGCACCAGGTCGTGCACGTCGCCGCCGCCATCGCGCCACGTCTGCATGGCCGCGGCGGCATCGCCCGAGAGCTTGAACGGATCGCCCTGGAACACGACCGCGACGCGATACCACCACTGCTTCAGATAGCGTGCCGCGACGAAAGCATCGCCGCCGTTGTTGCCCGGACCGGCGAACACCAGCACCGATGCGCCCTGGTCGCCCATCAGGTCGCGTGCGAGCTCGGCGGTCGCACGGCCGGCTCGCTCCATCAGCGGTTCCGGGGCAGGCAGCGAAAGATAATGCTGTTCGACTGCCCGAATTTCGCGCGTGAGATAAAGCGCTCGGGGCTTGGCCTGTTCTCGGGGCATGATCTTGAAGGGCTCGCGTGCCTGGCGTAGGCGAGTTTAAACGTCCGCGCGGGTGCCTGGTGTAAAATCCAACATTTGCCGAGCGCCACACCGATGTCCGAATTGCTGAGGCTGCGCGGGCGTTGCGCCTTCTCCGCGTTTCGACTGGCCGGGTTGTTGCGCGCCAGCCAGGCGCGGGTACCGCGGCTGACAGCCTTGCATGCCGAGCATTGGCACTTCGTCTGCGCGGCGCGCGCGCTGCGTCCCGACGAGCGGGCACGCCTCGAACGCATCCTGACCTACGGACCCGCACGCGAGGCATCCGCCGAGCATGGCCGGAGTGAGGCATCCGCCGAGCATGGCCGGAGTGAGGCATCCGCCGAGCATGGCCAGATGCGCCTGGTGGTGCCGAGGCTCGGCACGGTCTCGCCCTGGTCTTCGAAAGCCGGCGACATCCTGCGCCAATGCGCGCTCGACGCGGTCGAGCGCATCGAACGGGGCACCGCATTTCACTTCGTCGGCGATGGTACTGCGCTGAGCGCGCGGGAGCTCGCCGCGCTCGACCCTGTGATCCACGACCGGATGACCCAGACGGTGCTGCCGGATCTCGATTGCGCGGGCGATCTTTTCCGCCACTTCGCGCCGCAGCCGCTTGCGCACATCGACTTGCTCGGAGGCGGCCGTGACGCCCTGGTGCGCGCGAACGCCGACTTCGGCCTGGCGCTCTCGGAGGACGAGGTCGACTACCTGCTCGATGCGTTCGCCGCCGCAGGGCGCAATCCCACCGATGTCGAGCTGATGATGTTCGCGCAAGCGAATTCCGAGCATTGCCGGCACAAGATCTTCAACGCGCACTGGACGATCGACGCGGTGGCGCAGCCCCACACGCTGTTCGACATGATTCGCAATTCCCATGCAGCGAATCCGCAAGGCACGGTGATCGCCTATGCCGACAACTCGGCCGTCATGCAGGGCGCGAGCCATCGGCGCTTCCATCCCGACGCCGACGGCCGCTACCGCTATGCCGAGGGGCTCGTGCATACCGTCATGAAAGTCGAGACGCACAACCACCCGACCGCGATTTCCCCGTATCCGGGCGCGGCGACCGGCTCGGGCGGCGAGATTCGCGACGAGGGCGCCACCGGCCGGGGCGCGAAGCCCAAGGCCGGACTGACCGGCTTCAGCGTCTCGCATCTGCGCATACCGGGCTTCGAGCAACCGTGGGAAGCGCTCGATTACGGCCGCCCGGCGCGGATCGCGTCGCCGCTGCAGATCATGCTCGAGGGACCGATCGGCGGTGCGGCATTCAACAACGAGTTCGGCCGCCCGAACCTGTGCGGCTATTTCCGCACCTTCGAGCTCGTGCTGGGCGCGCAAATGTGCGGCTACCACAAGCCGATCATGCTCGCGGGCGGACTGGGCAATATCGATGCCGCGCAATGCGCCAAACAGGCGTTTGCACCCGGTGCGCTGCTGATCCAGTTGGGCGGCCCCGGCATGCGGATCGGGTTGGGCGGCGGAGCGGCATCGAGCCTGCATGCGGGCACCAACACCGAGGCGCTCGACTACGATTCGGTCCAGCGCGACAACGCCGAGATCCAGCGCCGCGCGCAGGAGGTGATCGACCGCTGCTGGGCGCTCGGTGAACGCAATCCGATACTCTCGATTCACGACGTGGGTGCCGGCGGGCTTTCCAATGCGCTGCCCGAACTGGTGCATGGCGCCGGGCGCGGCGCGCTGCTGGATTTGCGCAACGTGCCCTCGGAAGAGCCGGGCATGTCGCCACTGCAGATCTGGTGCAACGAGGCGCAGGAGCGCTACGTTCTCGCCATCGATCCGGCCGCCCTGGCAGCGTTCCGTGCCATCTGCGAGCGCGAGCGCTGCCCGTTCGCGGTGCTCGGCACGGCAAGCGCCGACGAGCGACTGCGCGTGGACGATCCGCTATTCCAGCAAGCGGCGGTGGACATGGCGCTGAGCGTGCTCCTCGGCAAACCGCCGCGCATGCATCGCGACGTATCCCATCGCAGCGTTTCGCCGCCGCAGTTCGATTCGGGCTCGATCGAGTTGGAGGACGCGATCGAGAAAGTGCTGCGCTTTCCCGCAGTCGCCGACAAGACCTTCCTCGTGACCATCGCCGATCGCACGGTGGGCGGATTGTGCGTGCGCGACCCGATGGTGGGGCCGTGGCAGGTTCCGGTCGCAGACTGCGCCGTTACCGTGCTTGGGTTCGATACCTGTCGGGGCGAGGCGTTCGCGCTGGGCGAGCGCACGCCGCTCGCGGTGGCGAATGCCGCCGCCGCCGCCCGCATGGCAGTCGGCGAGGCGCTGACCAATATCGTTGCGGCCGGCGTCGAGCGTCTCGACCAGGTGAAGCTCTCCGCCAACTGGATGGCCGCAGCGGGTCATCCGGGAGAGGACGCGGCGCTGTACGATGCGGTGCATGCGATCGGCATGGAACTGTGTCCGCGGCTCGGCGTGAGCATACCGGTCGGCAAGGATTCGCTGTCGATGAAGGTGGCCTGGCGGCAGGACGGCGAAGACAAAGCGGTAGTTTCGCCGGTATCGCCGATCATTTCGGCGTTCGCGCCGCTTGCGGACGTGCGGCCGGCCTGCACGCCGCAGCTTCGCACCGATTGCGGCGACACGGTACTGGTGCTCATCGACCTCGGCTGCGGCAAGAACCGCCTCGGCGGCTCGGCGCTGGCCCAGGTCCATGGCGCCTTCGGCGGCCGGGTACCTGACTTGGACGACGCGGATCGCTTCAAGCACTTCTTCGAAATCGTCTCGGACAGCATACGCGAGGGCTTGATCCTCGCGTACCACGATCGCTCCGACGGTGGACTGATTGCGACCGTGTGCGAGATGATGTTCGCCGGGCATTGCGGCGTGCGCCTGCAATTGCCGCCGCTGGCCGGCAGTGCCCGTGTGCTCGAGATGCTCTTCAACGAGGAGCTGGGCGCGGTCTTCCAGGTGGAAGCCGCGCGCGAGGCCGACATCATCATGCGCTTCGTCGCGGCCGGTCTCGGCGCTTGCGTTCATCCCGTCGGCACGCCGAGCGCTACCGATACGCTCTCGATCGACTGCGGCGGCCAGGTCGTGTACGAGCGCACGCGCCCCGCGTTGAAGCGCATCTGGTCGGAGACGAGCTATCGCATGCAGGCGCTGCGCGATCATCCCGAGTGCGCGCAGGAAGAGTTCGATCGCGCTCTGGCAAACGACGATTCGGGCTTGCACGCGCGTCTCGACTACGATCCGGACGAGGACATTGCCGCCCCCTACATCAACCGCGGCGTCCGCCCGCGCGTCGCGATCCTGCGCGAGCAGGGCGTCAACGGACACATGGAGATGGCCGCGGCGTTCGATCGCGCAGGGTTCGAAGCGATCGACGTGCACATGAGCGACGTCATTGCGGGACGAGTGGCGCTCGCGGGTTTCCGCGGCCTGGCGGCTTGCGGCGGATTCTCCTATGGCGACGTGCTGGGGGCAGGCGAGGGCTGGGCCAAGTCGATCCTGTTCAATCCCAGGGCCCGCAGCGAATTCGAAGCGTTCTTCGCGCGCCCGGATGTGTTCGCCCTCGGCGTGTGCAATGGCTGCCAGATGTTCAGCAATCTGCACGAGATCGTCCCCGGCGCAGAGCACTGGCCGCACTTCGTGCGCAACCGCTCGGAGCAGTTCGAGGCGCGCCTGGTGGAAGTGGCGGTGCCCGAGTCGCCTTCCATCCTGTTCGCCGGCATGGCGGGGAGCCGCATGCCGATCGTGGTTTCGCACGGCGAGGGCTATGCCGAGTTCGGCTCTCTTGCGCAACTCGAGCGCGCCCGGGCGCTCGTGAGCCTGCGCTACGTCGACCATCACGGCGAAGCGGCGACGATCTATCCGTACAATCCCAACGGCTCGCCCGAGGGAATCACCGGGCTCACCACGCCCGATGGCCGCATCACCATCGTGATGCCGCACCCCGAACGCTCGTTCCGCGCGGTGCAGTTCTCATGGCACCCGCACGAGTGGCGGGAGGATTCACCCTGGATGCGGCTATTCCGCAACGCGCGGGTGTGGGTCGGTTGATGCCGGCTAACTGCCGGTGAAGGCGGGCTTGCGCTTCTCCATGAACGCGCGCCGGCCTTCGATGTAGTCCTGGCTGGCGAAGCAATCGGCGATGACCTTTTCGCACAGCGCGCGGTTTCTGTCCTGCGCGTCCTTCACGATTTCGTCGATCACGCGCTTGGACGCGATGATCGACAGCGGTGCGTTCGCGACCAGCGTGGCTGCGTACTTGTCGACGTGATCAGCCAGCGCGGAAGCCGCCATCACCTGATTGACCAATCCCACACGCAGAGCTTCGGGCGCGTTCAAGCGCCGTCCGCTGAACAAAATGTCCTTGGCCACCGATGGACCGACCAGGTGCACGAGCTGAGTCAGGCGCTCGGCGCCGTAGCCGATGCCGAGACGGGCTGCAGGAATGCCGAATTGCGAGTCCTCGGCACAGAAGCGCAGGTCGCAGTTGAGGGCGACCGCCAGGCCGCCTCCCAGGCAGTAGCCGCGGATCATGGCGATCGTCGGCTTGCCGACGCCGATCAAGGCGGTACGGAAGCGAGCCGACTTCCTGCTGTACTCGGCCATTTGCTCCGGGGTCGCGCGCTCGGCCTCGAAGCGCGAAATGTCGCCGCCGGAGACGAAGGCCTTGTCGCCGGCGCCGGAGAGGACGATCACGCGCACGTTCGCATCCTGGGCGAAATCCTCGATGGCGTCGGCCGCGGCGAGCGCCATATCGGGCGAGAGGGCGTTGCGCTTCTCCGGGTGGTTGAACACGAGCGAACCGATGCCGTCGCGCTTGGATGCAAGAATCTTGTCGTTTGTCATGACCGTCGCCCTTTGTGGTGGTGCTACTCGGAGATCTTCGCCTTCGCGCGCAGGTCCGCGACCAGCTTTTGCAGCGATTGCTGGCTCATCATCTGGACGAGCTGCTTCTTTGCCTCGTCGTAGGTCGGCACCTTGAGGGGACGCTCGTCCTGCAGCTGGATGACATGCCAGCCGAACTGGGTCTGCACCGGGGTCTTGGTGGTCTCGCCCTTCTTGAGCTTGGTGAGGGCTTCGGCAAAGGGTTTGACATAGCGTCCCGGCGGCGCCCAGTTCAAGTCACCGCCGTTGGCCTTCGAGCCCGTGTCGAGGGATTTCTCCGATGCGATCGCTTCGAACTTGGTGCCCTTGGCGAGCTGCGCGAGCGCATCCTTCGCTTCCTCTTCGGTCTTCACCAGGATGTGCCGGGCGCGATACTCCTTGTCGCCCTGCTGGGCCTTGATGCGTTCGTACTCGCTCTTGAGGGTAGCCTCGTTCGGCTGGTTCTTGCGCAGGTGATCCTGCAGGAATGCGGCCACCAGCACGCCCTGGCGCACCATTTCGAGCTGCAGCATGACCTGCTCGTTCTTGTCCAGCCCGCGCTTCACCGATTCCTGCTGCAGCACCTCGCGGTTGATGAGCTCCTGCTTGAGGAAGCTGCGCAGCTCCGGCGAATCCTCCTGTCCCTGGGCCACGCGTTCGCGCACCAGGATCTCCAGCCTCGCTTGCGAAATGGGCTTGCCGTTCACGGTGGCGATCGTTCCGTTCTGGGCTGGCGCCCCGGCCCCCTTGTCCTGCGCGGACACCGGCAGGGCGACGAGCATGGCTGCCAGCGGCATGCCGAGCAGCAGGGAGAAATACGTTTTCATCGACTTTCCTTTAGAGAATGGATTTCACAGCTCGCCGGGGGCGTAGGTGCGCAGGGCCAGCGCGTGGATCTCGCGCTGCATGAGGGGCCCGAGGGCCGTGTACACCATGCGATGGCGCTCGAGCCGCGACTTGCCGGCAAAGCGGGGCGAGACCACGGTCAGCTCGTAGTGGCCGCCGCCGCTGCGAGCTCCGGCGTGGCCGGCATGGCGCGCCGAATCGTCGATAAGCTCGATCGATTCCGGTTCGAGCTCCGCCAGCAAGTGCTCGATGGATTGGACGGTGGTCACGGGCCAACGGTTCGCCGCTGCAAGCCGGCGTACCTACAAAAGTTGCGGCCGGGTGCGGGGGGCACGAGGGCGTGGAGGGCAGCCGGCATCGCGGCAGGCATCAACCGGGTCCCTTGTCCTCGGCGTACTTGGTGAGCATCAGCGCCTGGCCCAGGACGAACAGCAGCATCAGGCCGGTGCCGCCGAAGAGCTTGAAATCGACCCAGGTATCGGTGGAAAAGCTGTACGCGACGTATAGGTTCAATACGCCCATCACGACGAAGAAACCGACCCAGCTCTGGTTGAGCCGCGTCCAGACCCGATCGGGCAGCGCGATCTGCGAACCCATCATCGCGCGGATCAGATTTTTGCCGAAACCGTGGGCGGCGATAAGCAGCGCCGCCCCGAACAACCAGTAGAGCACCGTGGGCTTCCACTTGATGAACGTCTCGTCGCGCAGCAACAGTGTCGCGCCGCCGAACACCACGATGATGGCAAAGCTCACCCACAACATCGGCTCGACCTTGCGGGTTCTCATCCAGACCCAGCCGATCTGGACGAAAGTGGCCGCTATGGCGACCGTGGTGGCGACGAAGATGTCGGCAAGCTTGTAGGCGGCAAAGAACAGGACGACAGGGAAGATATCGAACAGGAATTTCATGGCGCGGCATTATGACCGCTCACCGGAACGAACACAACCGAGCGGGGACTTCGGAAATGGCGCGATCAGCGCGGCCTTACTTGGGCGGTTCGAACTTCAGCGCCGCCGAATTGATGCAGTAGCGCCGGCCCGTAGGCGCCGGCCCATCTTCGAACACGTGACCCAGGTGGGCATCGCAAGTTGCGCAAAGCACTTCGGTGCGCTGCATGAGATGGCTGAAGTCGCCCTCGGTTCGGACCGCCGCGGGATCGAGCGGTTGCCAATAGCTCGGCCAGCCGCTGCCGGAGTCGAACTTTTCATTCGATCGGAACAGCGGCGTAGCGCAGCATACGCAGCGATAGATGCCCTCGGCGTGGTTGTCCCAATACTGGCCCGTGAATGCCGGCTCGGTGCCTTTGCGGCGCGTGACCTGGTATTGCTCCGGCGTCAATTGGGACTTCCACTCGGCTTCGGGTTTCTCGATCTTGGCCATCTCCGATCTCCTGTCGCGGGCTGGCGATCTCTGACGCGTGCCTTATGCGTCTCTGACGCGTGCCTTATGCGTCTCTGACGCGTTCGTGTCTCTGCGGCAACCTAAGAAAGACCCGCGAGCGGGCGGCAAGTTCGATCCGTAGCGCTAGCGGGAAGTGGCAGGCGAACCCGAACGTCGAGCGTCCCGGGTCCGCGCCCCGCCGCTTACGCGGCCAACAGCTCCCGCAGCACGTAAGGCAGGATGCCCCCATGCAGGTAGTAATCGACCTCGATGGGCGTGTCGATGCGCAGGCTCAAAGGCACGCTCTCGCTCGCTCCATTCTTGCGGCGGATGGTCATGATCACGTGCTGGCGCGGTGCGAGGCCCCCTTCGAGCCCGGTGAAATCGAATACTTCCGACCCGTCGAGCGCGAGCGACTGCGCACTGATGCCTTCCTTGAATTCGAGCGGCAGGATGCCCATGAACACCAGGTTGGCGCGGTGAATGCGCTCGAAGCTGCGCGCCACCACGACCTTGACGCCCAGCAGTTGCGGGCCCTTGGCCGCCCAGTCGCGCGAGGAGCCCTGACCGTACTCGTCGCCGCCGAACACCACCAGCGGCACGCCTTCCTGCTTGTACTTCATCGCCGCATCGTAGATGCTGATCTGCTCGCCGGAGGGTTGGTAGACCGTGACGCCGCCCTCGGTGCCCGGGACCATGAGGTTCTTGATGCGCACGTTGGCGAAGGTGCCACGCATCATCACTTCGTGGTTGCCGCGACGCGCGCCGTAGGTGTTGAAGTTCTCGATGCCCACCCCCTCCGACTGCAGGTATCTTCCGGCCGGTGCGCTCGGACGGATGCCGCCTGCGGGGCTGATGTGATCGGTGGTGATGGAATCGCCGAACGTCGCCAGCGTGCGCGCGTTCTTGACGTCGGCGGCCTTGCCCGACTCCATCGTGAAGCCGTCGAAGTAGGGCGGATAGCGCACGTAGGTGGACTTGGGATCCCATTGGAAGGTCGCGCCGGACGAGGTGGGGATTTCATCCCACATGGGGTTGCCTTCCTTGAAGGCCGAAAACACCTTCTTGAACATCTCGGGATCGGTGGCGTACTTCATCACCGCGGCCACTTCGGCAGTGGAGGGCCAGATGTCCTTCAGGTAGACCGGCTTCCCGTCCTTGCCGCTGCCGAGCGCATCCTTGGAGATGTCGATATTGACCGTGCCGGCGAGCGCGAAGGCGACGACCAGGGGCGGGCTGGCCAGGAAGTTGGCGCGGATCGCCTGGTGGATGCGCGCTTCGAAATTGCGGTTGCCGGACAGCACGGCCGCGCCCACGATGTCGTTCTTGGTGATGGCTTCCTCGATCGCCGGATCGAGCGGCCCGCTGTTGCCGATGCAAGTGGTGCAGCCGAATGCGACCACGTTGAAGCCGAGCTGGTCGAGGTAGGGCTGCAGGGCAGCGTCTTGCAGATACTTTTCGACCGCGCGCGAGCCCGGCCCCAAGGAGGTCTTTACCCGCGGATGCGGTTTCAAGCCCTTTTCCACGGCTTTCTTCGCCAGCAATCCGGCCGCGAGCAACACGCCCGGGTTGGAGGTGTTGGTGCACGAGGTGATGGCCGCAATCAGCACGTCGCCGTGGCCGATGTCGATGTCGGGCAGGTTGGTCTCGAAGCGCTCGTTCAACGCCGCCGCCGATTTGCCGTAACCGCCCTCGGCCATCGTCTTGCCCATCAGCTCCGCCAGCTTGCCTTTGAGCGCCGGCAGATCGAGCCGGTCGTGCGGGCGCCGCGGGCCCGACACGGCGGGCACCACGCTGCCCAGGTCGAGCTCGATCACCTCGCTGTAGTCGATCTCGCCCGGTTTCGGCATGCCGAACATGTTCTGCGCCTGGTAGTAGGCTTTGGCGAGCTCGGCTGCTTCACCGCGACCCGTGATGCGCAAGTACTCGCACGAGGTATCGTCGATGGGGAAGAAGCCGCAGGTCGCGCCGTATTCCGGCGCCATGTTGCCGATCGTGGCCCGGTCCGGGATGGTGAGGGAAGCCGCGCCATCGCCGAAGAACTCGACGAACTTCGCCACCACCTTCTTCTCGCGCAGCAGCTGCACGATGCGAAGCACCAGGTCGGTGGCCGTGACGCCATCCTGCAGCTTGCCCTTCAGGTGCACCCCGACCACGTCCGGCTGCAGGAAGTACATCGGCTGGCCGAGCATGGTCGCCTCGGCCTCGATGCCGCCCACGCCCCAGCCCAGCACACCCAGTCCGTTCACCATGGTGGTGTGCGAGTCGGTGCCCACCAGGGTATCGGGGTAGAACATGCCGTCGTTGTGCCAGACCACTTGTGATATGTATTCGAGGTTCACCTGGTGGCAGATGCCGTTGCCCGGCGGTACGGTGACGAAGGTCTTGAAGGCCTGCGCGCTCCATTTCAGGAACTGGTAGCGCTCCCGATTGCGCATGAACTCGATTTCCATGTTCTTGGTGAGCGCATCCGGCGAGGCGAAGTTGTCGACCTGCACCGAGTGATCGATGATGAGGTGCCCGGGGCACAGCGGCTCGATGATCTCGGGGTTCTTGCCCATCTTCTTGGCCGCTTCGCGCATGGCCGCGAAATCCACCACCAGCGGAACGCCCGTCATGTCCTGCAGCAGCACGCGCGCGACCACGAACGGAACCTCCGAGGTGCGATCGCCCCGTGGCGACCAGTTGGCGAGCTCGCGGACGTGCGCCTCGGTGATCTTGCGCCCGTCGAGGTTGCGCAGCGCCGACTCCAGCACGATGCGCAGCGAAATGGGCAGGCGCGAAATGTTGCCCACGCCCGCCTTTTCCAGAGCAGGCAGCGAGTGGTACTGACCGCTCTTGCCGGCGCCGAACTGGAACTGCTGCTGGGTGTTGAAAGGGTTGCTGCTCATCGGGGGCTCCTGTTCACGAATCGGGCCGCCCGAAGCGAGCCCGTAAGAGGTCTTGCACTGGCAACGCCGATTGCCCTGCGAGCTGCAGAGCCGGCCGGAATGCGGGAAACTTTGAGGATCAAGGTGTAAGCAATCGCGAAACCGGATGAGTATAGCAAACGGGCTCTCGACATTGTAGGCGCGCCGGGGCACGCAGGACATGCCCGATGCGCGTTTCGCGCCACCGATGGCGTTGTCTTTCCGGCAAATGCCGGGCGCTTCGGCCAACGCCTTGGCGCGCGCACGCCGCTTGCCCGCATCACGCACAGGGGCGAACCCTTGCGGTGAGCGCCTTACGACCGCTTCCCATTGTTGAGCGTTCGGTATTGGACGACAGTTCAGTACCGACCCGAGGTGCCCTTTCACCATGGCCACGATCATCACGCTCATTCCCGGCGACGGCATCGGTCCGGAAGTCACCGCGGCTGCGCGGGAGGTCGTGGACGCGGCCGGTGCGAACGTGCAGTGGGAGTGTGTCGATGCCGGCATGTCGAGCCTGGAACGCACCGGTGTCGCGGTGCCCGAAGCGGTCTACGAGTCGGTTCTGCGCAACCGGGTGGCTTTGAAAGGACCGATGGGCAACACCTTCGGCGGCGATTTTCGCGTCACGCGCAAGGCGCGCCGCGCCCACGGCCGCATCGAGGAGCGCAGCTATCCCGGGCCGACGATCGCTTTGCGGGGCGAGCTGGAGCTGTTCGCCAACGTCCGGCCGGCGAAGAGCTTCGAGGGCATCGCCTCGCGTTATCGTGACATCGACCTGGTGCTCTTTCGCGAGAACAGCGAGGACTTGTACCTCGGGCTCGAACGCATGGCCGACGAGAACACGGCCGAGGCCGTAAAACGCATCACGCGCTCGGGCAGCGAGCGGATGGCGTGTTTCGTCGCCGATTACATGCAACGCACCGGACGGCGGCGGGTGACGATCGGCCACAAGTCCAATGTGCTGAAGTTGACCGACGGCCTGTTCCTCGATGCCTGCAAGGAGACGCTGGCGAACTATCCGGCGATCGCGGTGGATAGCCGCGTGGTCGATGCGCTTTGCATGGAGCTCGTGATGCGGCCCGAGCGCTTCGACTGCCTGCTGCTGCCCAATCTCTACGGCGATATCCTGTCCGATCTCACGGCCGGCCTGGTGGGCGGGCTGGGTGTGGCGCCGGGCGCGAACATCGGCGCCGACTGCGCCGTGTTCGAGGCCGTGCACGGCTGCGCGCCCGACCTCGCCGGGCAGGACCGGGCCAATCCGTGCTCGCTCATTCTTTCGGCGGCGATGATGCTGCGCTACATCGGCGAGGACGAGGCTGCGCGACGCATCGAAGCAGCGCTCCGCTCTGTGCTGCGCGCAGGCACGCCGGTGACGCGCGACCTGGGCGGTTCAGCGCGCACCAGCGAGATGACCGCGGCGATCGTGCTGCGGCTGGGCTGATCGCGTTCAGTCAGGATGAGACGCCACCATGTTGCGCGCCCAGTCGAGCACGACCGCCAGGCGCGGCGGCAGCACGTCCTCGGCAGCGTCGAAGCTCACCCAACGGAACTCATCGTGCTCGGGACGCCCCAGCTCCTCGGAGATCGACAGCACGACCGGATCGGACGCCGACTCCGCGATGTAGTAGCGCGCGACCTTGCGGCCCGCATACGGCAGCGTCTCCTTGTACGCCTCGCCCCAGTTGAAACGCAGATCCCCAAGCGAGGTTTCTTCCCACACTTCGCGTTGAGCCGCCTCGCGCGGTGCTTCATCGCCTTCGACCAGGCCTTTGGGAAAGTCCCAGTTGCGGTAGGCGCGCAATACGAGGCAGCGCCAGCCATCCGGAAAGCGCCGCATGACGACCACCCCGGCGGAGAGCGGCGGCAGCAGATCGTTCGGGATCGAAATATTCCGCGCCATGTGGGACCTCCTGCAACTGATCCGGTGATCGGGGGTGGCCGCAGCGTGCTCGAAAACAGGCGATGCGAACGAGACGCCCTCGGCGTTATAAGATGCGAGTGCGGCGTTCGCAACACCCTGGTTCGAAAACCGCCTGGATTGCAGGCGGCTTTACTGCTTGACGATCGGAGGCTCGATGAAACTCTACACCACCAAGAACTCGGGCAACGGCTACAAGGTCGCGCTGCTGCTGTCGATGCTGAAGCATCCCTACGAAACCGTCATCGTCGATTTTCCCAACGGCGAGCACAAGCGCAAGCCCTTCACCGACCTCAATCCGCGCTCGCAAGTGCCGGTCCTCGAGGACGAGGGGCGCGTGCTTTGGGACTCGAGCGCGTGCCTGATCTATATCGCGCGCAAGTATGGCGGCGAGCCATGGCTGCCGAACGATCCGGGCGAGATGGGCGAGATCATGCAGTGGATCGCGCTGGCGCTGAACGAGATCCAGTTCGGGCTGCAATACGCGCGCGGAATCGTGCGAGGGATCCGGACGGGTCACTACGAGGAGGGCGCCGAGGTGGGACGCAAAGGGCTGGGCGTGCTCGAGGGACGCCTGCACGGGAACGAGTGGCTGGCGCTGGGACGCCCCACGATTGCCGACATCGCCTGCTACCCGTACACGGCGCGCGCAGCCGAAGGCAACATCGCCCTCGACCCCTATCCTGCGGTGCAGGCCTGGGTGAAGCGCTTCGAAGCGCTGCCGGGCTACTTCAAGGTCGGCTGAACCGTTTCGAAAGAACCGCGCCCAGGCGTCATTTCCGGCGCCGCGGCAGGGCGCACTCGGGCGGGCGAGATCGAAGATCGCGCCACGCCGCGACCGCAGAAAACGAGCTAGCAGGTTTGCGTGCCCCATGAAAAAGAAGAAGTACGAAGCACTGGTGGAACCGCTGCAGTTGGAGCTCAACAATGTGGCTCGCTGGCTGCAGCATACGGGCAAGCGCATGGTGATCGTGTTCGAGGGCCGCGATACGGCGGGCAAGGGCGGCTGCATCAACGCGATTGCCGAACGGCTCAATCCGCGCCAGGTGCATGTCGCGGCGCTGGCCAGCCCGAGCGAGCGCGAGCGCACGCAGTGGTACTTCCAGCGCTACGTCGCGCACCTTCCTGCCGCTGGCGAGTGGGTCATGTTCGACCGCAGCTGGTACAACCGCGCGGGTGTGGAAAAGGTAATGGGCTTTTGCAGCGACGCCGCGTATGCGCTGTTCCTGCAACAGGCGCCGGTATTCGAGCGCATGCTGGTGGAGGACGGTATCCTGCTCTTCAAGTATTGGCTCGCGGTGGACCAGGATGAGCAGGAGGCGCGCTTCGCCGAGCGCGCGCAGGATCCGTTGAAGCGCTGGAAGCTGTCGCCGATCGACCTGAAGGCGAGGCAGGTGTATGCCGAGTACGGGCGCGCGCGCGATGCGATGCTGCGTGCGAGCCACAGCCGTCACGCGCCATGGCATATCGTCGAGTTCAACGACCAGCGCCGCGGGCGCTTGAATCTCATCCGCCATCTGCTCGAGCATGTGCCGGACGTGGCCCTGGAGGCCGAGCCGCTGGAGCTTCCGCCGCTCGGGCACAAGCCTCTGAAGGAGCGGTACACGGCGAAGCCGAAACCGATTCCGCCGTACTACTGAGCCGTGCGTGCCCGCTCCGTGCATGCGGGCGAGGGGAGTCGTGCTACGGGCTCGCCTCGGATTGTCCGGGAAGCACCGCCCATTCCGGCTCCTCGAACTCGCCGAGGAGCGTCGTCTCGCAGTTTCTTGCGTGCTTCTCGAGGATGGCCCGCACGGTGACGTCGCGCCGATCGTCCTTCGCATCGCGATGCGCCTTGGAGTCCCAGTGCGCGATGGCGAGCAGCGTATCCGGCGCGCCGATCTTGCGGTGCAGGTAGGTGCCTCGAGCGCCCGGCGTGCGCTGGATGACCCGGCTCGCCTCGACCCACGCAGCGGCGTATTCCTCGACCGTGTAGCCGGGCTTCATACGGACTTCGAAGATGAACTTCATGGCGGCTTGCCCGAAAAATGGAAAAGGAAGACGGAAAAGGCGAAGGGCCTCCCGCCCTTGGCAGGCGGAAAGCCCCTCACCCTTTTCGCGAGATCTTGTTTCTAGCCGACGTGCTTGCGCAGGAACTCCAAACTGCGGCTCTTGGCGAGCTTGGATGCGTCGGCGTTGTACGAGCCGCGCTGGTCGCAGTTGAAGCCGTGGCCGGCGGGGTAGAAGAAGTGCTGCTGATCCTTGTGCGCCGCCGCGACTTCCTTCGCCTTGTCCAGCGGGATCGACTGGTCGGTCTCGCCCCAGTGGAACATCACCGGAACCTTGGGCTTCTCGCCGATCAGGCCGGGGATGCCGCCGCCATAGTAGGCGATCGCACCGGAAAGGCCGTCGACGCTGGAGGCCGATTTCCACGACACGGTGCCGCCCCAGCAGTAGCCGACGATGCCCACCTTGCCGGCCGACTTGACGTCGGCCAGGGCGGCGGCCACGTCCTTGATCGCGTCGTCGAGCTTCATCTTCTGCATGGCGGCGCGGCCGACCTCGATGTCCGGCGGGGTGTAGCCGATGTCCAGACCCGGCTGCACGCGGTCGAACATGGCCGGCGCGATCGCGAGGTAGCCTTCGCTGGCATAGTCGTCGGCGACTGCGCGGATGTGCGAATTGACGCCGAAGATCTCCATGATCACGATCAGGGCGCCGCGCGGCTTCCCGGCGGGCTCGGCGCGGTATGCCGAGAACTTGTGGCCGTCGGCCGCGGTGAGTTCGATCGTCTTGCCCATTGCATTCTCCTTTTCCGTTGGTCAATCGCGAGCGATGTCGCTCGCCCTCAGGCGCGGCGAGGGCGGCCGGGGCCGTTCGCCGCACGCCATGGCAGTGCTGCAGCCGGCGCATTTTTCTTACGCCGGCAGTTCCGCATTGCAGCCGGCGCATTTTTCTTACGCCGGCAGTTCCGCATTGCAGCCGGCGCATTTTTCTTACGCCGGCAGTTCCAGATCGGCAATGGCCGCCGCCAGGAAGCGTCCCGCTTCGCCGCCGGTCACGCAGCGGTGATCGAACGTGAGCGAAAGCGGCAATACGCGGTGGACCACGGGTTGCCGAGCGCGCGCCACCACTTCGTCGCGCACGCGTCCGGCGCCCAGGATCGCGACCGTCGGCGGCACCACCACCGGCGAAGCGTAGCGACCTGCGATGGTGCCATAGTTGGACAGCGTGATCGTGTTGCCGCGCAGATCTTCCGGGGGCACCCGGCGGGCCTGCGTATCCGCGATCAGTCGCTGCAGCGCAGGTGCCAATTGTTCCGGCGCCATGGTGTCCGCGTTGCGCAGCACAGGCACGAACAGGCCATCCGGCGTATCGACCGCCAAACCGAGATCGACTTTCCGGATGATGTGGCGGCCGATCGTCTTGCTATCGTACCACGCGTTCAAACCCGGTTCGGCGCGTGCGCCCGCAATCAAGGCACGCACGAGCCGCAGCAAAATGCGCGTGCCGGGCGCCCAGGCTTCGATGTCGGCATCGTCCATGAGGGTCGCGCCGGCGACTTCCGCGTGCGCCAGCGTCATCGCCTGCGCCATGAAGCGGCGCGTGCCGCGCAGCACCTCCTGCGGTCCGATCTCGGCCAGGATGCGCGCGGCACGATTCACATCGGCGGCTGTGAGGAGCCCGTCGGCGCCGGTCGGGGTGACCATGGCCAGGTCGACGTTGAGCTTGCGCGCGAGCGCACGCACGGCAGGCGTCGCCTTGATGCCCGCGGTCGGAACCGGTGCGATGTTCTGTTCCGCGATAACCTGGCCGGTGGACTCCACCTTGCCGACCACCGTGGTGCTTTCCTGCTGCGCCTCCTCGCCCTCGAAGCCGACCAGCGGGGCGCCGAGGTGCGCGATGTCGCCCGGCTTGCCGAACAGCCGCGTGACCTTGCCGGCGTAAGGTGCGGGGATATCGACCAGCGCCTTGGCGGTTTCGACCGAGACCATCGGCTGGTCGGCCTTCACTTGGTCGCCGACCGCGACGTGCCACTGCACGATCTCCGCTTCCTGCAAGCCTTCGCCGAGGTCGGGCAACTTGAAGATCCTCATCGCTTCGATCCTTAGGTCGAAATCGCGCGATCACGCGCGATTTCGCACTGCGCTCCCCTCTCCCCCCGGGAGAGGGGGTGGGGGTGGGGGTGAGGAGAGGGAAGACAAGCCACTTCCCGCTACCCGAACGCGAGACACTTGCGCACCGCATCCAGGATGCGTTCGGTGCCAGGCATGTACGCGGCCTCCAGGCGCGAGAGCGGGACGACGACGTCATAGGACGCGACCCGCGTCACCGGCGCGAACAGCGACAGCAGCCCGTGCTCGGCCAGATTGGCCGCGATCTCGGCCGCGAAGCTGCCGCTGCGCGGCGCTTCGGTCACGACCACGCAACGCCCGGTCTTCGCCACCGATGCCAGTATCGTGTCCATGTCGAGCGGGCGCAGGGTCGCCACGTCGATCACCTCGGCGAACAGGCCCTCCTGCTCCAGACGACTTGCGACCTGCAGCGTCTCGTGCACCATCGCTCCCCAGGTGACCAGGGTGATGTCCGTACCTTCCCGCAACGTGAAGCAGGTGTCGAGCGCGAGCGGCTTGGCGTCGTCTTCCACCTCTTCCTTGAACAGCCGGTAGAGCCGCGTGGGCTCCAGGAACACCACCGGATCCGGGTCCTGGATCGCTGCGAGCAGCAGCCCGTATGCCCGCCGCGGCGAGGAGGGATAGACGACGCGGATGCCCGGGATGTGAGCGAACATCGCCTCCGGACTTTCCGAATGATGCTCGGGCGGATGAATGCCGGCGCCGCATGGGGTGCGCATCACCATCGGACAGGATATCCGGCCTTGCGTGCGATGACGCATGCGTCCGGCATGATTGAGAATCTGGTCGATGCAGACGTAGCCGAAGCCGGAGAACTGGATCTCCGCGACGGGCTTCAGCCCTTCCGCGGCCATGCCGATCGTCATGCCGGTGATGAGCTGTTCGGCCAGCGGGGTATCGATCACCCGCTCGGGTCCGAAGCGCTCCAGCAACCCGACGGTGGCGCGAAATACGCCGCCGTCGGTTCCGACATCCTGGCCCAGCACGAGCACTTCGGCATCGTCGGCCATGGCGCGAGCGAGCGCCAGGTTGACGGCCTCAACCAGCGTGACCTGCGGCATCGGCCGTTCCTTTGGCGAGCGCCTGGCGGCGCTGCGGCGCCAGCGCCGCCGGCAGCGAAGCGTACAGCTGATCGAACATCTGCGCGGGCGCGGGCGCAGGATGGTCCAGGTAGGCCTGGGTCGCTTCCTGCACCTGGTCGGCGCAGCGCCTGAGCAGAGCCTCCTCGTCGCTCTTGCTCCAGGCCTCGATGCCGAGGAGGTAGTTGCGCAGCCGCCCGATCGGTTCCCGCTGCCAGGCCGCTGCGACTTCGTCCGCGTCGCGATAGCGGCTCGCATCGTCCGCCGTGGTATGGTCGGCGAGCCGGTAACTCACTGCTTCGATGAGCGTGGCGCCGCCGCCGGCGCGCGCGCGCTCGATCGCTTCCAGCGCCACCTGGCGCACGGCGACCAGATCGTTGCCATCGACCTGGATGCCCGGGATGCCGGCCGCGATCGCCTTCTGGGCGAGCGTTTGCGCGGCGCTTTGCACCTTGCGCGGCACCGAGATCGCCCATTGGTTGTTGGTCACGACGAACACCACCGGCAGCTGCCAGGTGCCGGCGCCGTTGAGTGCCTCGTAGAACTCGCCCTTCGAGCTCGCGCCGTCGCCGATCATGCACACCGCGACCCTCGGCTGGCGGCGCAGCTTCATCGCATACGCAGCCCCCACGGCATGGCAACAATGCGACGCGATCGTGATACAGACGGGAAAGTCCGTGCGCGGCACGGCGTAGTTCGAGCCGCGCTCGTCGCCACCCCAGTAGAGCAGGATCTCGAGCATGCTCACGCCCCGGGCGAGCTGGGCCACAGTCTCCCGATAGGTGATCAGCAGGCTGTCCTCGGCGCGCATGGCGGACGTGACGCCGATGTCGATCGCTTCCTTGCCGAGCCCCGAGGCGAAGGTGCCGAGCTGACCCGTGCGCTGCAGCGCGAGCATCTTCTGGTCGAACGCACGCGCAAGCACCATCTGGCGGTAAAGCGAGACGAGCAGCTCGGGCTCGCGCGCGGATTCGGGAAGCGTTTGCAGCGCACGCCCCTGAACGTCGAGATACTGTCGCGCTTCGATCTCGAAGCGGCCGACAATCGTCATCGTGGACTCCTCGCGTGGGATGCGGCCATTGTCGCTGGTTTGCACTGCAGCTACAACCGAGCGGCCGCTTCCTGACGCAACATGAAGTCGATACCATACGGCTGCCGGCGGCGCGTGCCGTCGATCGGAATCCATCTGCCGTGAACCCCGAAGCCGACAGCGAGCGCGTGCGTATCGACAAGTGGCTGTGGGCCGCGCGTTTCTTCAAGACACGCTCGGCGGCAGCGCAGGCGGTCGACGGCGGCAAGGTGAAGCTCGGCGACGAGCGCGTCAAGCCGGCGCGGGTGTTGCGCATCGGCGACCGGCTCGCGATCCGCATCGGCGCCTTCGAATGGCTCGTCACGGTGCGCGCTCTTTCGGATCGGCGCGGACCCGCGCCGATGGCGCGCGAGCTGTACGAGGAGGACGAGCAAAGCCGTGGCCTACGCATCGCCGCGGTCGGAAGGTTGCGCGCCGGCTTCGAGCCCGAGCCCGAGCACGGCGGGCGACCGGAGAAGAAGCAGCGCCGCGACCTGCGCCGAGTGCGCGGCTATTGATGGCGCTGCAGCGCCACGGCACGCGCAGCAGCCAGCCTCCGGGGCAAGCGGATGTCACCATGTGATGGAATATCGGGATGGCATCACGCTGTCTTCGCGGGTGGCGCGCGACGGTTCGCTGGGTCCCGCGCGCACGATCGATCTCATGCGCCAGGTCTGCGCTGCGCTCGAGGAAGCGCATGCGCAGGGCGTGGTCCATCGCGACATCAAGCCCGACGAGCGGCCTGGGAGCGTCGCCGAAGTCCTGGTTACACTGGAGCAGTTGGGGTTGAGTCATCCCTGGAGCCAGGCGCAGGCCGAAAGCTGGTGGCAGGCTTATCGGCACGAGCCTGATACGAATACGCAGGAGACGGTATGAAGCTCGGTTTTTTCACGATGCCGATGCACCCGCCCGGGCGCAATCTGACCGAAACGCTGAAGGAGGATCGGGAAGCGGTGATCCTTGCCGACCGGCTGGGCTATTGCGATGCGCTGATCGGCGAGCACGTCACCGATGTCTGCGAATCGATTCCCTCGTGCCTGAGCTTCATCGCCCACGTCGCGCCCGAAACGCGCCAAATCAGGCTCGGCAGCGGCACCGTGAACTTGCCGAACAATCACCCGGCGCAGGTCGCCGCGCACGTCGCCATGATCGATCATCTGCTGGAAGGCCGCTTCCTCTTCGGCATCGGTCCGGGCGGCCTGCGCTCGGACATGGAGGCGCTCGGCAACCTCGATCGCGACCGCAACGCCATGTTCGTCGAGGCGATCGACCACATCCTCGCGTTGTGGACCACGGATGCGCCGTACCGGCGCGAAGGCCGCTTCTGGAACGTGAGCACCGAGAAGACGCTCATCCGCGATGCGGGGCAGGGCGTGATGATCAAGCCCTATCAGCAGCCGCATCCGCCCATCGTCGTGACCGTCGTGGTGCCGCACTCGAAGGGCTTGATGGCGGCCGCGCAGCGCGGCTGGACGCCGATCACGGCGAACTTCCTGCAACCGAAATGGGCAGCGACCCACTGGCCGATGTACGAGCAGGGCTGCCGCCTGGGCGGGCACACGGTGCGGTCCTCGGACTGGCGCGTGTGCAAATCGATCTTCGTCGCGGACGATGAAGCGACTGCGCGCCGTTATGCCAAGAGCGCGGACGGTCCCTACGGCTTCTATTTCTGGAACCTGCTGACCAAGCGCCGATCGTCGACCGGCAATGCCGACATCTTCAAGCACGATCCTGCGCTGCCCGAAGCCGCAGTGACCGTCGACTACATGCTGGAACATCTGGTCATCTCTGGCACGCCCGCGAGTGTGGCCGAGCAGATTCTCGCGTTCCGCGAGACGGTGGGCGATTTCGGTACGCTGCTCTACTGCGGCCACGACTGGGCGGACCCAAAGCTCGCCCGCCGCTCGATGGAGCTCATGGCCGAGCAGGTGATGCCGCAGGTGAATGCTGCGATCGGCAGCCGTCAGGGCTAAGGACGGGAAAAAAAGGGGCCAGGCCCTGGGCCACGCCCCTTTTTTTTGCGGTTCTCGGGTGAATGCTGCGACTGGCAGGCGTGAAGACCGGGGACGAGAGACGAGGGAATCGCCATGGCGCGAGGCAGGCAACGCTTTACGGGCAAGGTGGTTCTCATCACCGGCGGCAGCGGCGGGCAGGGTCGTGTGCAGGCGCGCCTGTTCGCCGAACAGGGGGCGGCGGTCGTGCTGACCGACGTCGTGCCAGCGCCGGGAAAGGCGGCCGCGGCCGCCATCCGCAAGGCGGGCGGCGCGGCGACGTTCCTCGCGCTCGACGTGGTCGCGGCCACAAGCTGGCAGCAGGCGATGCGCAAGGTGCGCCGCGCGCACGGTCGGCTCGATGTCCTCGTCAACAATGCCGGCGTGGTGAGCCGAACGAGCGTGCGCACGATCCCGGCGCACGAATGGCAGCGCGTGATCGACATCAACCTCACCGGCCCCATGCTCGGCATTCAGGCCGCGGCGCCGCTCATGCGCGATTGCGGCGGTGGATCGATCGTGAATATTTCTTCGACGGCGGGGCTGCTGGGCCATCCGGGGGTCGCCTATGCCGCGAGCAAGTGGGGCCTGCGCGGGGTGACCAAGGCGGCTGCGCTGGAGTTGCTCGACTGGGGCATCCGCGTGAACTCGGTGCATCCGGCGCAGGTCACCGATACCGGCATGGCCGCGAGCGCGACGCCCGGCTATCGCTATGCGAACGAGCGCGTCATGCCGCTCAAGCGCGCGTCGCGTCCCTACGAGGTCGCTCAGGCGGTGCTGTTCCTGGCGAGTGACGAAGCCAGCTATATCAACGCCGCCGAGATCGTGGTCGACGGCGGTGCGGTGTCGATCGGCATGCCGCGCGTGCGAACCTTGCTGGAAGAAGACTTTGCGGCAGCAGGCGCGAGCAGCCGGTGAGCGCCCGCGTCGCGGCGACCCGATGCGTCGCCGACCCTGAGCGATAATGCGATCGTTCGCGCGACGCGGCGTGAAACTCGAATGCAATCGCACGCCGCAGACCGACGAATGCGGTCATGCCGATAACCGAGGAGGACGTGTCTTGAGAACTTTCGCTCTACCGATTGCAGCCTCGTTGGCCGTCGCAGCATGGGTGGCGAGCGCGGCGTTGGCGCAGGACTATCCGACCAAGCCGATCCGCTGGATCATCCCGTACTCGCCCGGTGGTGCGACCGACATCACTGCGCGCACCCTCTCGCCCCACATGTCGCAGACGCTCGGGCAACAGATCGTGGCCGAGAATCGCGCTGGCGGCGCAGCCATCCCGGGCTTCGACCTGGTCGCGAAAGCGGCACCCGACGGGTACACGATGCTGCTCGCAAACATCGCATTCGCGGCGAATCCGAGTCTGTTCAAGAAGCTTCCGTTCGACGTGCAGAAGGACTTCACCCCGGTGAGCAAGGTGGCCGTCGTGCCGATGGTGGTGTCGGTGCATCCGTCGCTGCCGGTGAAAACACTCGACGATCTCATCCGGCTCGCGCGCAAGAACCCCGGCAAGCTCAACTTCGGTTCCGCGGGCAACGGCAGCGCCAATCAGCTCACCACGGAAGTGTTCCGCAGCTATACCAAAGTCGACATGGTGCACGTGCCGTTCAAGGGCGGCGGACCGGCGGTCGCGGCACTGGTGGGCGGGCAAATCGACCTGCTGTTCGCGACCATCAGCTCGGCCTCACACCATATCAAGGATGGCCGCTTGCGCGCGCTGGCGCTCACCTACTACAAACGCTCGTCGACCTTGCCGGAAGTGCCGACGCTGCAGGAGCTGGGCCTCAAGGACTACAACTACAACGAATGGCAAGTCGTCGTTGTACCCGCCAGTACGCCGCGGCCGATCGTGGATCGGCTGAACAAGGCCATCGTCGGGGCGCTCGCCGATCCGAAAGTGAAGGCCCGCATGGCCGAGCTGGGCAACGAGGTCGAGGGCACGACGCCGGAAGAAGCGGCTGCGTTCCTGAAAAAGGAATGGGCACTGTGGCCGCGCATCATCAAGGAAGCCGGGATCCAGGTGGTCAACTAGATGGGGGAACGTACCGCGCTGGTGATCGGGGCGACCGGCGTCACGGGCACGCCGCTCACCGAGGAGCTGCTTGCGGCGGGCTGGCCGGTGTACGCGGTGTCGCGGCGGGCCCCGATGCTGCGCGCGGGCCTGGACGCATCGCGCCTGCGCCATATCGCCGTGGATCTCGCCGATCCGGACGCCTGCTTGCGCACGCTCGGTCGGCTCAATGAAGTGACGCATCTTTTCTACTGCGGCAACGCGCCCGATTCCCCGACGCGGCTGCGGCTCATGAGCAACGTGCTCGATGCCGTGGAACAAGGCAGTGCGCGGCTCGAGAACGTGCACCTGATGCAGGGAACAAAGTACTACGGCTGCCACCTCGGGCCGTTCAAGGTGCCGGCGCGGGAGACCGATCCGCGCGTCCCCGGGGCCGATTTCTACTACAGCGAGGAAGACTGCGTGCGTGCCCGCGCCCGCGGCAAGCGCTGGACATGGACCGCGGTTCGGCCGCATTCGGTCTGCGGCTACGCGCGCGGCAATCCGCTCAACCTGGCGGTGGCGCTGGGCATCTACGGCTCGCTCGCGCGCGCCGCGGGCGAGTCGATGGCGTTTCCGTCGACACCGGCGTGTTCCGAGGCGCGCTTCAACGTGGTCGATTCCGAGCTGCTCGCGCGCGCGGCCATCTGGTGCTCGACCACGTCGGCCTGCGGCAACGAAGCGTTCAACATCAACAACGGCGACATCTTTCGCTGGATGGACATCTGGCCTTCATTGGCCGGATTCTTCGATCTCGACGCAGCCGGGCCGCAGGCGAAGCGCCTGCCCGAGTACCTGGCCGAGCACCAGGGCGCGTGGCTGCGGTTGTCCGAGGCCGACGGCCTCGCATCTTTTCCCTATGAGCGCATCGCGGCGTGGGCGCAGGGCGACTATCGGGCGCCGAGCTCGCGCTTCGCTTGCGAGTACGATGTCGTCTCGGAATTGTCGAAGGCGCGCGCTTTCGGCTTCGACGAGAAGGTCGACACGACGCGAATGTTCTTGCGCTTGTTCGAGCGCCTGCGCGCCGAGCGTGTCATTGCCTGAGGGAGGGCGGCGATGGATTCGTATCCGACCATCAAGTTCATCGTCGAGCGCGGCAACCTGCTTGCCATCGCGATCGGCGTATTGCCGCTGCTGGGCGCGGTCGCCCTGGTGGTTCTCGGCGTGCATTGGTTTGCGCTGGTGGCCGGGGCCGTCGCGGCCGCGGTGGTTTATTTTCTGATGAAGAGCTACGTGGAGCTGGTGCGCGTGATCGCCGATATGCTCCTGCCGAAATGAGGACGTATGGCGAGTCGAAGTGACTGGGACGTGGTCGTGGTGGGCGGCGGGCTCGGCGGCCTGAGCGCCGCCTGCCGGGCCGCGCAGCTGGGATTGAAGGCGGCGGTGCTGGAGCGCGGGACCGAGCCGCAGTACCTGTGCAATTCGCGCTTCTCGGGCGGCATTCTGCACATCTCGCAACACAACGTGCAGGAGCCGGCCGAGAATCTGGTCCAGGTCATCGAGGAAGCGACGCTGGGCGAATGCGATCCGGCGCTGGCCCGCGCGCTCGCCGAGGATGCGCGCCGCGCCGTCGAGTGGCTGCGCAGTGAAGGCGCCAAGTTCATTCGCGTCGGTCAGATCGTGTGGCAGCAGCACGTGCTTGCGCCGCCGCGGCCCATCACGCCGGGGCTCGACTGGAAGGGACGCGGCCCCGATGTCACGCTGCGCACGCTGGAAGCCAATTTGATCCAGCGCGGCGGTGCGGTGCTGCGCGGTACGGCAGCGCGAGCGCTGATGGAGGCGGGCGGTCGGTGCGTGGGCGTGGAAGCCGAACGCGAGGGCAGCTCCGTTCAGTTCGGCGCCAAGGCCGTGGTCATCGCCGACGGCGGCTATCAGGCGAGCTTCGACCTCATCGGCAAACACATCACACCGGCGCCCGAGAAGCTGATGCAGCGCGGCGCTTCGACCGGCGTGGGCGACGGCCTGCGCATGGCACAGTCGCTCGGCGCCGCAGTGACCCGGCTCGATGCCTTCTACGGTCACATGCTGTCGCGCGATTCGTTTCATAACGACAAGGTCTGGCCTTATCCGCAGCTCGACGAGCTGGGCACCGCCGGGATCGTGGTCGATGCGCGCGGCGAGCGCTTCACCGACGAGGGCATGGGTGGGGTCTATGTCGCCAACATGATCGCGCGCCTGCCCGATCCGCTCTCGACCTGGGCGGTGTTCGACGATGCCGTCTGGAACGGCCCCGGCAAGGCGGCGCGCATTCCAGCCAACCCGAACCTGGTGAAAGCGGGCGGGACGGTGCACGAGGCCAGAACGCTCACGGCGCTGGCCGAGATCATAGGCGTGCCCGCCGAGCGCTTCGAGCTCACCGTGGCGGGTTACAACCAGGCGCTGGCTGCGGGCAAGCTCGAGGACCTCGCCCCACGTCGCACATCGACCCGCATCGCTGCGATGCCGGTGGCGAAGCCGCCGTTCTACGCGGTGCCGTTGTGCGCCGGGATTACCTACACCATGGGCGGCATCGCGATCGATCCCGACGGACAGGTGTTGCGCACGGGCGGCGGTGGAAGCATCGACGGGCTGTATGCCGTCGGCACCACCACCGGCGGGCTCGAGGGCGGCAGCGGCGTGGGCTATGTCGGCGGGCTCATCAAGGCGGCGACGTTCGGCATTCGCGCGGCAGAGCGAATCGCTTGCGCGCTCGGATAGCAATTTTTGTCGCTGCCGCGTCGACGGCAGTCCAGGGCAAGACCCAGAATCTGATTCCCGCCAGCTCGGTAACGACTCGTGGATAATGGGAAAGTCTTCACAGGACAGGGAAGGAAACATCATGCTGCTCACCGCACGCCGCGCGCGCTATCGCGAAATCCTGCAAGGAAACGTCTGCGTCCACCCGGCGTCGGTGTTCGACGCCATGTCGGCGCGCATCGCCGCCTCGCTCGGGTTCGAGGTCGGAATGTTCGCCGGCTCCACCGCCTCGGCCACCGTGCTGGGTGCGCCGGACATCATCGTCCTGACGCTGACCGAGTTCGCGGACCAGATCCTGCGCATTTGCCGCGCCTCGCCCATGCCGCTCATGGTCGACGCCGATCACGGCTACGGCAACGCGATCAACGTCATGCGAACCGTCGAAGAGCTCGAAACCGCCGGCGTGTCGGGCTTGACGATCGAGGATACGGTCCTCCCGACCGCGTTCGGCGCCAAGGGCGAGCAGATGATCACGATTCCCGAGTTCGTCGGCAAGTTGAAGGCCGCGGTCGCCGCGCGCCAGGACCCGTCGCTCACGGTGATCGGTCGCACCAACGGGCTGAAGCTCTCCGGCATCCCGGAGACGATCGAGCGGGTGAAAGCCGCGCAGGATACCGGCGTGGATGCGATCTTCCTGGTCGGCGGCACCAAGCGCGCCGAGATCGAGGCCGTGCACGAGATCTGCCGCTTGCCCCTGATACTCGGCGGCGCCACGCCCGAGCTTTCCGACAAGCAATGGCTGGCCGAGCATGGCGTGCGCGTCGCGCTGCAAGGGCACCAGCCGCTCTATGCGTCCGTCAAGGCTGTGTACGACACGCTCAAGCACCTGCGCGAGGGCGGGACGACTGCGGCGCTGAAAGACAAGGTCGCCTCCGAGGAACTGCTCGACGTGGCGCTACGGCAGAAGGATTACAAACGCTGGCAGGGTGAGTACTTGAAATGAAGTAGCGGTAATCCCGGACGGATCACAGGAGGAGGGTGAGATGAAAGCTGCATGCGCATTGGCTGCTTTTGCTCTGCTCGGTATCGATTGCGCGCAGGCGCAAGGTTGGTCGTCGCAGAAAAACGTGGAGCTCGTCGTGCCCGTGGCGCCCGGCGGCACTCTCGACAAGCTCGCCCGGGGGATCGAGCGCACCTTCGTCGCGAGCAAGGTCCTCAACACGAGCTTCACCCTCGTCCACCGCCCGGGCGGCGGCAATCAGATCGGTTACAACTACTGGGGCGACTTCTTCAAGACCGGGGCGGAGCTGCACGCGACCATCGACAGCGAGTACAAGGCGATGAAGGGCGTGCTGGTGGACCTGGGGCTGGCAAAGCCGTAGCGAGGCCTTGTCAGGCGGCAGCCGGCTCGGAGACGGATGCTGGAGCTGAGCAACCTGGACTTGCCTGAAATATCAAGCCCAAGGCGAGCGCCATGAGATGTCAGGCCGCAGGCTCGGCTGCGGTCGCGAGGCCGCGGATGTAAGCGACGAACTCGGGATCCTCGCCGCGCAGCAGCTCGGGCAGCGCCCGCCGGAAATCCGGCCGCGCGCACCATTCGCGCATGTAGTCTTCCCACGAGCGCCAGCGCCGCGCCTGCTTGTCGCTCATCGATTCTTCGTACAGGACGAGGTAGGCGCGCTCGAAGAGCGAGATCAGCATGTTGAACACGATGAGCTTGCGCTCGCGCTGCTCGACGGTGAGTTCGCCGGCGGATTCCGCCGAGAAAAGCCGCAGGTCCGGATTCTCCAGCGCGACCTTGAGGAACTCCTGGTAGTTGTCCGAGAGGAGCTGGTAGACCTCTTCATCCTCGTTCTCGCGCTCCTTGCGCTGGTCGTGGATGTACACCACGATCGCGAGCGGCAGGCCGATCACCGTGACGATGTAGCTCAATAGCTCCCAGGTCTCGAGAGACATTACGAATGCTCCCGGAGAGTGCCGATTCCGATCCATGCTGTGATGGATTCTGCATGCTCTTCAAGCACGATACCGAGATCGTCCGAAGCCGTCCAAGAAGGGAAAGGTCTAGACCGAACGTCGTCTGCCGAGGGGAGAGGTCGAGCTCAGGATGCAGGCAGCGCCGGCATTTCGCGCAGCAGCCTGCCGTAGCCCTCGATCCGCCCTGCGTACCCGATGGTCTTCAGCGCCGCCCAGACGCTGAACTGCGTGCTCGAAAGCACCGGCAGCCCGGTATCGCGTTCCAGCCGCTCGATGATGGTCATCGATTGCCAGTTGGTGCATAGAAACGCGATCGCCTGCGCTTCGGGGCAGGCGATGCGGCGGCCGAGGTCGCAGGCGCTCTGCACGTCGAGGCGGCCGATCTCGAGATTGTCCTCGTATCCGAGGCACTCGGTCTTGACGACTTCGATGCCGTTGGCACGCAGGAACGCGATCGCGATGTCGTTCACCTTGGTCGTATAAGCGGTGCCGAGGGCAACGCGCTTGGCCCCGAGTGCGGCGAGCGATTGCAGCAGCGCGGTCGATGCGGTGGTGGCCGGCTTGCCGGTGGCCTGCGCGATCCGCTGCGACATCTCGCGGTCGTAGCCCATGCCCTTGAGGAAGCTCGGCGCCGCGGCCCCGAGCACGATCACGTCGACATCCGCGCTCGCAAGCTTCTTCGATTCGCTTTCCAGCGGATCCACCATCCCGGCGATCGACTCGGGATTCACTTGCGTGATCGGCAGGCGGGCGACGTGCAACGATACGTCCTGCGGGAGCGTCCGGTAGAACTCGACTTCGACGGTCGAGTTGGAGGAGGGGACGAGCAGGCCGATGCGCTTGGAGGCGAGGGACATTGTTATGCGCTTGAAGAATATGAGGGATGTTGTTGAGTGAAATGTGAAGAGTGAAAGGTGAAGTGGCGGTCCGTCGGTGAGTTGCATGCTGGACGCTTGGGCGCCCCTCACCCTTCACCTTTCACCCTGCACCGAGCTCACTTGTATTTCTTATTGACCAGAGACCCGATGTCCACGCCCGCGTCGATGTCCTGCTTGCGCTTGCTGTCGCCGGCATCGATCTTGCGCGCTTCGGCCAGAATCGCGGCGGCATGCGCCTTGGGCACGAACACCACGCCGGCGTCGTCGGCCAGGACGAGATCGCCGGCGTCGACCGACACGTTGCAGACTCGCACCCGGCCGTTCACTTCCACGGTTTCCAGGCGCCATTTGCCGGTGATCTGCGTTACGCCGCGCGCCCAGATGGGGAAGCTTAAGCCCCGCGACGCATCGGGATCGCGATAGGAGCCGTCGATGACAGCGCCTGCGCAGCCCTGGCGGTGGGCGATGGTGGCCGACTGCCCGCCCATGTTGGAGCAGCCGAACAGGCCCTCGATGACGATCACGTCGCCGTGCCGGGCCAGGTTGTACGCTTCGGTCTCGCCCATGCGGTTGATGCCTTCGGCCGCGGCGGTGTGAACCGACTGCTGGCGCTCGACGTTGCGCACCGTTACGGCGTGACCGATGATGCGCTTGCCCGCAAGGGTCGGGGCGAGCGTCGAGGCGGGCAGCGCCGCGAACAAGCCGAGGTTGTCCATCGCATCCGAGACCGTGCCCGTCAGATCGACCAGCGCGGAGAATCCCGCGACGATTTCCTCGGGCAGCCGCGGGACTTCCAGGGTACCGAACGCGCTTCGGGGCAGCTTGCCGAGCGTCTTGATTTCCGTAGCCATGCGTTCCTCCTGCGTTGATTGGGATCAGACCATAGCGAGACGGGCAGGCGCGAGACGCGGCCGAGGCCGGCTTGCTCGAGCACCGAGAGATCGCGGAAGCTGCCGGTCGAACCGGGGCGAGGTGCGAAGCTTCGCAGCGTGTCGGGAAGCGTCATCGTCTTGCTCCGCCGTATTCCTGCGCTTGCTCTACCGCGGCGCGCTTTTCTGCATCTGCTGCATCTGCTGCATCTGTTGCATCTGCTGCATCAGCTCCTTCATCTTCTGCGGATCGGCATTCATCATCTCGTTCATGTTCATGCCACCCATGTTGTCCATCACCACGTCGCCCGGCTTCTGTCCCGGCTTGCAGGGGCCGACCCAGCGCGCATCGATCTTCTGCGACATCTCTTTCATGCCCTGCATCGGTGGCTCGAAGGTCGAGCGCAGCTCCCCCGAATAGCGCGTGGCGAAGTCGCCGCTGAAGCGGCCGTGGGTGCGTATGGTCGTGTTGCCGCTGCGGCAGACGGCATCGACCACGAAGACGCTGCCTTCGCGCCGTGTCGACTGCTGCTGGCATTCCTGGCTTTGCCCGGCGCGCGAAGCGATCAGGTCGTCGGTCTTCTCGTCGGTGCACATGCTCATCGACTGCGGTGGAACGGCCAGCCCGGTGGTAGTCACGGTCTGTTGCCACAGGCCCGGCTTGCGCTTGGGCGCGTCCATGGATGCGGCCTGAACGGCGACGATCGGCGCAAGAAGCGCGCAGGCGCCGAGAGTGATCCGAAACGCTACAGCCGGCATGCAGGCACTCCGGTCAAATGACGAACAGATCGACGAACTCGTTGACCGGGGTGGCCTCGAGCCGTGCCCCGTCCTCGCAGAGCCTCAGGATCGCGTCGCATTGCTTGGCCGGGAAACGGCGGCCGAGGTTGGTCTTGAACTTCTCCACCAGCAGCGGGATGCCTTCGGCACGCCGGCGCCGATGACCGAGCGGATACTCTACGTCGACCTTGCGCGTCTGGCTGCCGTCGGCGAAGAACACCTGGATGCCGTTGGCGATCGAGCGTTTGGCCGGGTCAAGGTAGTCCGCGGTCCACTGCTTGTTCTCCACGCAGAGCATCTTTTCGCGCAGCCGATCGATGCGCGGATCGCGCGCGACCTCGTCCTCGTAATGGCGCGCGGTGAGACTGCCGTGGATGAGCGCAACCGCAGTCATGTACTGGATGCAGTGATCGCGATCGGCCGGGTTGTTGAGCGGCCCCTTCTTGTCGATGATGCGGATGGCCGACTCGTGGGTGGTGATCACGACCTCCTTCACCTCGTTGAGCCGCGGCGCCACGTCGGGATACAGCTCGAGCGCGGCTTCCACCGCGGTCTGTGCATGGAACTCCGCCGGGTAGGAGATCTTGAACAGCACGTGCTCCATCACGTACGAGCCGTACTCGCGCGTGAACTGGAACGGCTGCCCCTTGAAGAGCACGTCGTAAAAACCCCAGGTGGACGCGGTGAGCGCGGACGGATAGCCCATTTCGCCCTTGAGCGCCATGAGCGCGAGACGCACGCCGCGGCTGGTTGCATCGCCGGCGGCCCAGGACTTGCGCGAGCCGGTATTGGGCACATGGCGGTAGGTGCGAAGCGACTGGCCGTCGATCCAGGCGTTGGAGAGTGCGTTCAGGATCTCCTCCTGCGTCGCGCCGAGCATCTGCGCGACCACGGCGGTGGTGGCCACCTTCACCAGCACGACGTGATCGAGGCCGACGCGGTTGAAGCTGTTCTCGATCGCGATGACACCCTGGATCTCGTGCGCCTTGATCATGCTTTCGAGCACGTCGCGCATCGGCAGCGGTTCGTGCCCGTTGGCGATGTTATTGCGCGACAGGTAATCGGCGACGGCGAGAATCCCGCCCAGGTTGTCCGACGGATGGCCCCATTCGGCGGCGAGCCAGGTGTCGTTGAAATCGAGCCAGCGGATCATGCAGCCGATGTTGAAGGCCGCCATGACCGGATCGAGCTGAAACGACGTGCCGGGCACGCGCGCCCCGTTTGGCACTACGGTGCCGGGCACGATCGGGCCCATGAGCTTGGTGCAGGCCGGGTAGGAGAGCGCCTCCAGCCCGCAGCCGAGGGTATCCATCAGGCAATAGCGCGCGGTCTCGTACGCTTCCTTGCTTGTGACTGGGTAGCGCGCGACGTAGTCCGCGATGTCTGTGAGAACCTTGTCCGGTTCGGGGCGAATGTTGCTGATGGCGCTCGACATGGCGGGCTCCCTTTGATGCGTCTGTATCCGCGTCATTCCCATGAAGAGGGGAATCCAGGTGCACTTCGCGACGCCCTGGAGTCCCGCGGGGATGACGACAACCGTGTCATTCCCGTGCTACTCGCGCTTCTCGATCGGTACGTATTGCTTGCCCTCGGGACCGGTGTACACCGCCGTGGGACGGATGATCTTGTTGTCGATGCGCTGCTCGATGACGTGCGCCGACCAGCCGCTGGTGCGCGAGACGACAAAGATCGGGGTGAACATCGCGGTCGGAATGCCCATCTTGTGATACGACACCGCCGAGAACCAGTCGAGGTTCGCGAACATCTTCTTCTCGCGCGCCATCACCGCTTCGATGCGATCGGCGATGTCGAACATCTTCATGTCGCTGGAAGCGGCGGAGAGCTTGCGCGCAACTTCCTTGATGATGCGATTGCGCGGATCGGCGATGGTGTAGACGGGATGGCCGAAGCCGATGATGGTCTCGCTGGCCGCCACGCGCTTGACGATGTCGGCCTCGGCTTCGGCGGGCGTCTCGTAGCGCTTCATGACCTCGAAGGCGACCTCGTTGGCGCCGCCGTGCTTGGGGCCGCGCAGCGCGCCGATGCCGCCGGTGATGGCCGAGTGCATGTCCGCGCCGGTGCCCGCGACCACGCGGCAGGCGAAGGTCGAGGCATTGAACTCGTGCTCGGCATAGAGGTTGAGCGAGGTGTGCATGGCGCGCACGAACATCTCGCTCGGCGCTTTCCCGTGCAGCAGGTGCAGGAAGTGGCCGCCGATGGAGTCGTCGTCGGTCTCGACCTCGATGCGCCGGCCGTTCTGGCTGTAGTGGTGCCAGTACAGCAGCATCGAGCCGAACGAGGCGATCAGCCGATCGCCGATGTCGCGTGCGCCCGGCGCGTTATGGTCGTCCTTCTCCGGCAGCGTGGTGCCGAGCACCGAGCAGCCGGTGCGCAGCACATCCATCGGGTGCGCCGCGGCCGGGATGCATTCGAGCACGGCCTTGACCGCGGCCGGCAGCCCCCGCAGCGACTGGAGCTTGACCTTGTAGCCCGCCAGCTCGGCTGCGGTGGGCAGCTTGCCGTGGATCAGCAGGTGCGCGATTTCCTCGAATTCGCAGCGCTCGGCGATATCGAGGATGTCGTAGCCGCGATAGGCGAGATCGTTGCCGGTTCGGCCCACCGTGCACAGCTCGGTGCTGCCGGCCGCGATGCCCGAAAGCGCCACGGACTTCTTGGGCTTGAAGGTCGGTGCAGGGGACGATGCCATGGCGGGGTCCTTTGTCATCCCAGCAGGTGCTTGATCGAGTCGCGTTCCTCCTGCAGCTCCGCGAGCGTGGCCTGCATGCGGGCGCGGCTGAAATCGCTCACGTCGATGCCCTTGACGATCTCGTAGGCACCATTGCGGCAGGTGACGGGATAACCGTAGATCACGCCTTCGGGGATGCCGTAGCTGCCCTCGGAGGGAATGCCCATGCTCACCCAATCGCCGTCGCGCGAGCCCGAGATCCAGTCGCGGACGTGATCCATGGCGGCGTTGGCCGCGCTCGCCGCGCTCGACAACCCGCGCGCCTGGATGATGGCCGCACCACGCTGCTGGATGGTCGGGATGAACTGCTTTTCGATCCAGGCCTGGTCGTTGACGAGCGCGGCGACCTTCTGGCCGTCGACTTGCGCCGAATACAAATCCGGGTACTGGGTCGCCGAGTGATTGCCCCACACGGTCATCTTGCGTACCGAGGCGACCGGCTTGCCGACTTTCTGCGCGACCTGGGTCAGCGCGCGGTTGTGGTCCAGGCGCATCATGGCCGAGAAGTTCGAGGGCTTCAGCGCCTTGGCATTGCGCATGGCGATGTAGCAGTTGGTGTTGGCGGGGTTGCCCACCACCAGCACCTTCACGTCGCGGCTTGCCACTTCCGACAAGGCCCGGCTCTGGGTGGTGAAGATCGCCCCGTTCGCTTCCAGCAGATCCTTGCGCTCCATGCCCTTGCTGCGCGGACGCGCACCGACCAGCAAGGCCACGTCGACATCGCGGAAGGCCACTGTCGGATCGTCGCTGGCAACGATCGATTGCAGCAGCGGGAAAGCGCAATCGTCCAGTTCCATGACCACGCCATTGAGAGCGGCCATGGCCGGGGTGATATCGAGCAGCTGCAGGATCACGGGTTGATCCTTGCCGAGCATCTCGCCGCTGGCGATGCGGAACAGCAGGCTATAGCCGATCTGGCCGGCGGCGCCGGTGACGGCCACGCGTAGCGGGCGTTTCATCGAAGGGCTCCAGGGAAGTGCATGCGAAACTTGCGGGTTGGAGAGCCGGCGCGGACCTCGCGCGGGAGGCAGAAAGAGGGCGCCGGAGGCGGTTCGATCATAGCGGCCAGGCGCGCGCGGCGTCAACCGAGCGAGGCAGCGCGCAAGCTTCGCCGCGGTGCTCGCGCGCCCCGTTTCGGCGCAGCGCAGTCCGGCCGAAAACAGACGCGCGGCGGCTGTCATATCGAGCGCAATGCTCGCCCCGGGGTTATGCCCGCCGTGCGAAACTGTTACACTCCGTCGACCTCCGAAGGTCGCAATTGAACCGTAGGTTGCGCTCGTGTTCGTGGCGATGCGGCCTCGAACCTGTGCCGATGCCGACCCTGCCCATGAACCCGCTTCATCGTCGAGGCTCGAGCCGCAGTGCGGCGCGAATTGGCCGCACGGAACTGTGCGCCGCTGGCGAACCGGGCCGGAGGCAGGGGGTGACGAACTGACCATGGAAAACGTACAGAAGATCCGCCCCAAGTATCTCGACCTGTTCAGCATCCGCCTGCCGGTACCGGGGTTGGTTTCCATCCTTCACCGCATCAGCGGTCTCGTCCTGTTCCTGCTCCTGCCCTTTCTGTTGTGGCTGCTCGACAACTCGCTGCATTCGCGCTCGAGCTTCGCGCGCTTCCAGGCGGTGATATCCGCACCGCTGGTTAAACTGGTCCTGCTGGGCCTCATCTGGGCGTTCCTGCACCACCTGTTCGCGGGACTGCGCCATATCGCGCTGGATCTGGACTGGGGCGTGAACCTGGAGGCGGGGCGCGCCACGGCGAAGCTCGTGCTGGTTGCGAGCCTCGTTCTGACAGCAGTCCTGGGAGCGATGCTGTGGTGAAGCGCATCGTGGTGGGTGCGCATTACGGCCTGCGCAACTGGGCCGTGCAGCGGGTTACGGCCGGGGTGGTCGCGGCCTATGTGATCTACCTCCTGATCGTGTTGGCACTGCAGCCGCAACTCGATTTCATCGCCTGGCGCTCGGTTTTCACCCATACGTGGATGCGCGTGCCGACCTTCGTTTGCCTGATTGCCGTCTACATGCACGCCTGGATCGGGGTCCGCGACATCCTGATGGATTACGTGAAACCGACGATACTGCGCCTCGGGCTTCTGGTCGTGGTGGCAGTGGCGCTGCTCGCATACACCGCCTGGACGGTGCAGATTCTCTGGAGCTTGTGAGATGACGTTCGCGGTTCGGAAGTTCGATGCAGTGATCGTCGGCGCCGGCGGCTCCGGCATGCGGGCGGCCCTGCAACTGGCGGAAGCGAACCTCAAGGTCGCGGTGCTGAGCAAGGTTTTCCCGACGCGTTCCCATACCGTCGCCGCGCAGGGCGGCGTGGCCGCCTCGCTCGGCAACAACGGCGAGGACAACTGGCACTGGCACATGTTCGACACGGTGAAGGGCTCGGACTACCTGGGCGACCAGGATGCGATCGAGTTCATGTGCCGCAAGGCCAACGAGGTCGTCTACGAGCTCGAGCACTACGGCATGCCGTTCGATCGCACGCCCGAAGGGCGCATCTACCAGCGTCCGTTCGGCGGCCAGACGCGCAACTACGGCGAGGGGCCAGTCGCCCGCTCCTGTGCCGCGGCCGACCGGACCGGGCACGCGATGCTGCACGCGCTCTATCAGCGCAACGTGCGTGCACATGCGCACTTCTTCGTCGAATGGATGGCGCTCGATCTCATTCGCGATGCCGAGGGTAGCGTGGTCGGTGTCAGCGCGATGGAAATGGAGACGGGCGAGGCCTACATCTTCCATGCCAAGGCCGTGCTGTTCGCCACCGGCGGCGCCGGTCGTATCTTCTCCGCCAGTACCAACGCCTTCATCAATACCGGCGACGGGCTCGGCATTACCGCGCGCGCGGGGCTTCCGCTCGAAGACATGGAGTTCTGGCAATTCCACCCGACCGGCGTGGCCGGTGCCGGCATATTGATCACCGAGGGCGTGCGCGGCGAGGGCGGCTATCTGCTCAACAAGAACGGCGAGCGCTTCATGGAGCGTTACGCGCCGACGGTCAAGGATCTGGCGAGCCGCGACGTGGTCTCGCGGGCGATGGCCACCGAGATCAAGGAAGGCCGCGGCGCGGGCAAGGACGGCGAGTACATCCTGCTCAAGCTCGATCACCTGGGGGCGGAGGTGATCAACAAGCGCCTGCCCGGCATTCGCGATATCGCGCTCAAGTTCGCGCACGTCGATTGCGCCAAGGATCCGATCCCGGTCGTACCCACTGCGCACTACCAGATGGGCGGCATCCCGACCAATTACCATGGGCAGGTGGTGGCGCCGAAGAACGGCAATCCGGAAGCGGTCGTGCCGGGCTTCTACGCGGCGGGGGAGTGCTCCTGCGTGTCGGTGCACGGGGCCAACCGACTGGGCACGAATTCGCTGCTGGATCTGCTCGTGTTCGGCAAGAGCGCCGGCGAGCAGGTGATCCGCGATCTGGCGGCCGATCCGGGCCTGAAGGAGCTGCCCAGGGACGCCGGCGAGCAGACCCGCGCGCGCCTCGCCCGGCTGGACGGCCAGAGCAATGGCGAGAGCGTTGCGCAGGTCGCGGCCGAAATGCGCCGTACCCTGCAATTGCACTGCGGCGTGTTTCGCTTCCCGGACTTGCTGACCGAAGGCGTGGCGAAAATCAAGGAGCTGTCGGCGCGCGCGCAGCACACCGAGATCAAGGACAAGAGCAAGGTGTTCAATACCGCGCGCATCGAGGCGCTGGAGCTCGACAACCTGATGGAGGTCGCACGCGCCACGCTGGTGAGCGCGCAAGCGCGCAAGGAATCCAGGGGCGCCCACGACCGGTCGGATTTCCCCCAGCGCGACGACGTCGAGTGGATGCGGCACACGCTCTGGTACAAGGAAGGCGACCGGCTCGAGTACCGGCCGGTGAAGACCCAGCCGCTCACCGTGGCGTCATTCGAACCCAAGGCCAGAGTCTACTGACATGCGTTTATCGATCTATCGCTACGACCCCGACAAGGACGACAAGCCGCGCATGCAGGACTACGACGTCGCGCTGGAGCCGACCGACCAGATGCTGCTCGATGCGCTGGTGCGGGCCAAGACGATGGACGATTCGATCTCGTTCCGGCGCTCGTGCCGCGAAGGCGTATGCGGGTCCGACGCGATGAACATCAACGGCAAGAACGGGCTCGCCTGCACGACCAAGGTCGCCGAGCTGAAGGAGCCCGTGGTGCTGCGGCCGCTTCCCGGGTTGCCGGTGATTCGCGACCTGATCGTGGACATGTCGCAGTTCTTCAAGCAGTACCACTCGATCAAGCCTTACCTGATCAACGACAGTCCGCCGCCGGAAGGCGAGCGGCTGCAGTCGCCGGAAGAGCGCGATGATCTGAACGGCTTGTACGAATGCATTCTGTGCGCGTGCTGCACGACGGCCTGCCCCTCGTTCTGGTGGAATCCGGACAAGTACGTCGGGCCGGCCGGGCTGCTGCAGGCCTACCGCTTCATTTCCGACAGCCGCGACCAGGCGACCAACGAACGCCTGGACGATCTGAACGATCCGTACCGCCTGTTCCGCTGCCGTTCGATCATGAATTGCGTGGATGTATGTCCCAAGAACCTCAATCCGAACCGCGCGATCAACAAGATCAAGGAGCTGATGCTCAAGCGGGCGGTATGAGGCAGCCGCCGCGAGCATCCACCATGGCAGAGCTCGACCGGATGCGTTGGCGGTGCAGGCGGGGGCTGCTGGAGCTCGACCTCGTGCTGAGCGTTTTCGTGCGCGAGGAGCTGGAGCGCTTGCCGGCGCAGGAGCTGGCGTTGTTCGCGCGGCTGCTCGATGCGTCCGACAACGATCTGTGGGACTGGATCAGTGCGCGCAGCGAACCGTCCGACCCCGCGCTGGTTGACCTGGTCCGGCGCTTGCGCGCGGTTCGTTGCGCAGCCTGACGTAGCAGCAGCAAGGCCGCCCGGGCCAAGGCGGTTCCGTAACGACTGGTTTTTTCTGGAGACAGACGATGAGCAAGGAACGAATCGCAACCCTGTCATTCAGCGACGGCAGGCCACCGGTCGATCTGCCCGTGATGGGCGGGACCATCGGCCCGGACGTGATCGACGTGCGCGCGCTCTATTCCAAGAGCGGAATGTTCACCTACGACCCCGGCTTCATGTCGACCGCGAGCTGCCGCTCGCAGATCACCTACATCGACGGCGATCAGGGCATCCTGCTGTACCGCGGCTATCCGATCGAGCAGCTGGCCGAGCATTGCGACTTCCTCGAAGTCGCCTACCTGATACTCTACGGCCAGCTGCCGAACCAGCAGCAGAAGGTGGAATTCGACAACATCGTCACGCACCACACCATGGTGCACGAGCAGCTCGCGCGCTTCTATCAGGGGTTTCGTCGCGACGCGCATCCGATGGCGGTGCTGTGCGGCGTCTGCGGGGCGCTGTCGGCGTTCTATCACGACTCGCTCGACATCAATAACGCGCGCCACCGCGAGGTCTCGGCGTTTCGCCTGATCGCGAAGCTGCCGACCATCACCGCCATGGCCTACAAGTACAACATGGGCCAGCCGTTCATGTACCCGAAGAACTCGCTTGGCTACGTGCAGAACTTCCTGCGCATGATGTTCGGTACCCCGTGCGAGGACTACGAGCCGAGCCCGGTGCTCACGCGGGCGATGGACCGGATCCTCATCCTGCACGCCGATCACGAACAGAACGCCTCCACCTCCACCGTGCGCCTGGCGGGCTCGACTGGCGCGAACCCGTTCGCCTGTATCGCCGCGGGCATCGCCAGCCTGTGGGGTCCCGCGCATGGCGGCGCCAATGAGGCGGTGCTGAACATGCTGGGCCAGATCGGCGACGCGGACAACATCGGCAAGTACATCCAGCGGGTGAAGGACAAGGACGACTATTCGGTGCTGTTCGGCTTCGGCCACCGTGTCTACAAGAACTACGACCCGCGCGCCAAGATCATCCAGCGCACCTGCCACGAGGTGCTCGAAGAGCTGGATCTGAAGGACGACAAGCTCTTCAAGTTGGCATTGAAGCTGGAGAAGATCGCGCTCGAGGACGAATACTTCATCAAGCGCAAGCTCTATCCGAACGTCGATTTCTACTCGGGCATCGTCTACAAGGCGCTCGGCATTCCGGTGGGCATGTTCACCGCGATCTTCGCGCTCGCGCGCACGGTGGGCTGGATCGCGCAGTGGAACGAGATGATCGGCGATCCGGAGCAGAAGATCGGGCGACCGCGGCAATTGTTCGAGGGCGCGACCCGGCGCGAATTCGTGCCGGTGGATCAGCGCAAGTAGATCGAAGCGGGACCGCCAGTCGGCTTCGACGCCGTCATTCCCGCGCAAGCGAGAATCCAGGACGATGTGTTCCTGGGCTCGCGCTTGCACGGGAGTGACACTGATTTGCGATACGGCAGTAGCCAAACGGCGAGAAAGCCGGTCGGGGCAGGGTCGGCACTACGCGAGGTGTGACCATGTTCAAGGAAATGCTGTCCAACTCGTACCTGTTCGGCGCCAACGCGCCTTTCATCGAGCAGCTGTACGAATCCTTCCTGCAGGATCCCGCCTCGGTCGAGTCGCGCTGGCGCGACTATTTCGAAGAGCTGCAAAGGCTCGAGCAAGGCCCGCGCGATATCGCGCACACCCCGGTCCAGGAGGCGTTCGTCCGTTTGGCCAAACAGCCTCGCGGCGGCAACGGTCATGCCGCCCCGCTGTCCACGCTGTCGGAGGCGCACGTCGCCAAGCAGGTCGCCGTCCTGCAGCTCATCAACGCCTACCGGTTCCACGGCGCCCGTCACGCGCGCCTCGATCCGCTCAACCGCCAGGAGAAGCCCAGTATCCCGGAGCTCGATGCGGCCTTCTACGCCCTCACCGAGGCCGACATGGGTACCGTGTTCAATGCCGGGACGCTGGTAGGGCTCGCGCAGGCGCCGTTGAGCGAGATTCTCTCGGTGCTGCGCGAAAGCTATTGCGGGACCATCGGCGCGGAATACATGTACATGTCCGATATTCCACAGAAGCGCTGGATCCAGCAGCGGCTGGAAAGCGTGCGTTCGCGCCCGAGCTACGATGCCGAGCAGAAGCGCCACGTCCTCGAGCGCCTCACCGCCGCCGAGACCCTAGAGCGCTACCTGCACGCACGCTACGTCGGTCAGACCCGTTTCTCGCTCGAGGGCGGTGACACGCTCATCCCGCAACTCGACCACCTCCTGCAGCGAGGCGGCGCGGCCGGGTTGCAGGAGATCGTGATCGCGATGGCGCACCGGGGCCGTATCAACGTGCTGGTCAATACGCTCGGCAAGATGCCGAAGGATCTTTTCGCCGAGTTCGAAGGCAAGCACAGCGGCGACGTGCTCGCGGGGGACGTCAAGTATCACGAAGGTTTTTCCTCCGACGTCATGACCTCGGGCGGCCCTGTGCACGTCTCGCTCGCTTTCAATCCCTCCCACCTGGAGATCGTGAATCCCGTGGTCGAGGGCTCGGTGCGCGCGCGCCAGCACCGGCGCAAGGACCGCGAAGGCAAGCAGGTGATGGCGGTCACGATTCACGGCGACGCCGCTTATGCCGGGCAGGGCGTGGTGATGGAGACGCTCAATCTGGCGCGCACCCGCGGCTTCGGCACCGGCGGCACGTTCCACCTCATCATCAACAACCAGATCGGCTTCACCACCTCCGACGTGCGCGATGCGCGCTCGACACTTTACTGCAGCGACGTCTCGAAGATGATCGAGGCGCCGATCTTCCATGTGAACGCGGACGATCCCGAGGCGGTGCTGTTCGTCACCGAGCTCGCGCTCGACTTCCGCATGGAATTCCAGCGCGACGTGGTGGTCGACCTGGTGTGCTATCGCCGCCTCGGCCACAACGAGCAGGACGAGCCGATGGCGACCCAGCCGCTCATGTACAAGGCGATCCAGAAGCACCCCACCACGCGCAAGCGCTACGCCGACAAGCTGATCGCCGAAGGCGTGATGGGGGCCGATGAGCCGGAGGCGATGGTCAAGACCTTCCGCGACGCCATGGACGGGGGCCATCACACCAACAAGACGATCCTGTCCAACTATCGCCCGCCGTTGCAGATCAACTGGAAGAGGTATCAGGGCACCAAGTGGAACGAGCACGACGACACCTACGTCTCGCTCGATACGCTGAAGATGCTGGGTGAGAAGCTCACGCAGGTGCCGGCCAACATCAAGCTGCACCCGCGGGTCGAGCGCATCATCGCCGACCGCAAGCAGATGGCGCAGGGCAAGCTTCCGCTCGACTGGGGCATGGCCGAGAACCTCGCCTACGCGTCGCTGCTGCACGAGGGTTATTCGGTTCGCATTTCGGGCCAGGATTCCGGTCGCGGCACCTTTTTCCATCGCCACGCCGTGCTGCACGACCAGAACCGCGAGCGCTGGGATTCGGGCACCTTCCTGCCGCTGCAGCACATCAACCCCGGCAAGGCCGATTTCGTCGTGATCGATTCGGTGCTGTCGGAAGAGGCAGTGGTGGCGTTCGAGTATGGCTACGCGACCTCGAGCCCCGAGGAACTGGTCGTCTGGGAGGCGCAGTACGGCGATTTCGTCAACGGCGCCCAGGTCGTCATCGACCAGTTCATCGCCTCGGGCGAGGTCAAATGGGGGCGGCTGTGCGGGCTCACGCTCATGCTCCCGCATGGCTACGAGGGCGCGGGCCCGGAGCACTCGTCGGCGCGGCTCGAGCGCTTCCTGCAGCTGTGCGCGGACTACAACATGCAGGTGTGCGTGCCGGCCACTCCGGTGCAGATGTTCTACCTCCTGCGCCGGCAGGCGATACGGCCGTACCGCAAGCCGCTGGTGCTGTTCTCGCCCAAGAGCCTGCTGCGGCACAAGGAATCGGTGTCGCCGCTGGAGGAGTTCGCGCACAGCAAGTTCAACCCCGTGAACGACGACTGGGACGAGGACATCGATCCGGACAAGGTGAAGCGCGTCGTGTTCTGCAGCGGCAAGGTGTTCTTCGACCTGCGGGCGGGCCGGCGCGAGCGCTCGATCAAGGACGTGGCGCTCGTGCGCATCGCCCAGCTCTACCCGTTCCCGCACGAGCATTTCAAGGCGATGGCCGATAAGTACGCCAATGCGACCGAGGTCGTGTGGTGCCAGGAAGAGCCGAAGAACCAGGGCGCGTGGCGCTGGGTCCAGCACTACGTGCTGCGGCACATGCGCCCGGGACAGAAGCTCGGCTACGCCGGCCGTACATCGTCAGCAAGCCCGGCGGTGGGCTACAGGAGCCTGCACGACAAGCAGCAGAAGGAATTGATCAACGCTGCCTTGGCCGAAGACGTTGTCGCGGACGTGGTGGAGTGATGCCGGCCGCCTTGACCACACCCCTTGCAGGGCGCGCATCGGCATGCAGGCCGATGCCGTTTGGCCGGCGAGGACCATGGTCCGCGAATTCCCGGCCTCACCCCCGGCGCTGCGCGCCACCCCTCCTCATGAGAGGAGGGGAAGGTTCTGATCTCCCCTCCTGCCGAGGGCACGGGGAAGGTTCTTATTTCCCCTCCTGTCAAGGAGGGGCGGGACGCGACGATGTCGCGGACGGGGTGGTCGATACGATCTCCGCGAAAAACACGATACGGAGCTTCCATGCTGGTTGAAGTGAAGGTCCCGCAACTTTCGGAATCGGTGCCCGAGGCGACGCTGCTCGCCTGGCACAAGAAGGCGGGCGAATTCGTCGAGCGCGATCAGAACCTGATCGACATCGAAACCGACAAGGTCGTGCTCGAGGTGCCCGCGCCCGCATCCGGGGTGCTGGTGAAAGTGGTCAAGGGCGACGGCGGCACGGTGGTGAGCAACGAGGTGATCGCGACCATCGACACCGAGGCGAAGGCCGAGGCGCCTGCGGCGCCGGAGAAAGCGCAGGCGAAAGCAGAGGCGAAAGCAGAGGCCAAGGCGCCCGAACCGGCCAAGCAGACGCCCGCTGCCGGGGCCCAGGTCATGCCGGCGGCGAAGAAGATCGCGCAGGAGCAGGGCGTGGATACCGCGCAGATCGCGGGCAGCGGACGCGGCGGGCGCGTGACCAAGGCCGACGTGCTCGCCGCCGTCCAGTCGGGCGAGGCGGCACAGCGTGCACCGGCACCGAGCGCGCCCGCGGCGCCTGCCATGCCCGCGGCGCGTCCCGAGCCGAGCGCGGTCGATCTCAATGCGATCATTGGCGAGCGCCCGGAGCAGCGCGTGGCCATGTCACGGCTGCGGGCGCGGATCGCCGAGCGCCTGGTGCAGTCGCAATCGACCGCGGCGATCCTCACCACCTTCAACGAAGTCAACATGAAGCCGGTGATCGAGCTGCGCAACCGCTACCGCGAGCGCTTCGAAAAGGAACACGGCGTGCGCTTGGGCTTCATGTCGTTCTTCGTCAAGGCTTCGGTCGCGGCGCTCAAGCGCTATCCGCTGGTGAACGCCTCGATCGACGGCAACGACATCATCTATCACGGCTACTTCGACATCGGCATCGCGGTGGCGAGCCCGCGCGGCCTGGTCGTGCCGATCGTCCGCAACGCCGACCAGCTCTCGATCGCCGAGATCGAGAAGGTCATCGCCGATTTCGGCAAGCGCGCGCAGGAAGGCAAGCTTTCCATCGACGAGCTGAGCGGGGGCACGTTCTCGATCTCCAACGGGGGCGTGTTCGGCTCGATGCTCTCCACGCCGATCATCAACCCGCCGCAGAGCGCGATCCTGGGCGTGCATGCGACCAAGGAGCGCCCGGTGGTGGAGGGCGGACAGATCGTGATCCGGCCCATGAACTACCTCGCGCTCTCCTACGATCACCGCATCATCGACGGGCGCGAGGCGGTGTTGAGCCTGGTCGCGATCAAGGAAGCGCTGGAAGATCCGGCAAGAATTCTCTTGGACTTGTAGGGCGAGGCGATGGAGTGAAGGGTGAAGAAGTGAAGCGTGAAACTTCGCCCTTTACGCCACCGGTGACCTGCCAGCGCTGATACAGGATTCACCCTTCACCCTTCACCTTTCACTCTCTCATGACAACCCAATTCGATGTCATCGTCCTGGGCGCCGGCCCAGGTGGCTATGTCGCCGCCATACGCGCCGCCCAGCTGGGCCTGCGCACCGCCTGCATCGACAACTTCAAGAACACCGCCGGCAAAGCCTCGCTCGGCGGCACTTGCCTGAACGTGGGTTGCATCCCGTCCAAGGCGCTGCTCGAGTCGTCGGAGAACTTCGAGCGCGTGCAACATGAGTTTGGAGCCCATGGCATCACGGTGAAGGATGCGCGCATCGACGTGGCGACCATGCAGGCGCGCAAACAGAAGATCGTCGACCAGTTCACCGGCGGCATCGCGGGGCTATTTCGCAAGAACAAGGTGACCGCTTATCACGGCACGGGGGCATTCAAGTCGGCCGCAGCCGCCGGCTACGGTATCGAGGTATCCGAGGGTGGCAAGACCGAAACCTTGCAAACCAGGCACGTGATCGTTGCGACCGGTTCGGTTGCACGCGCGTTGCCGTTCGCGGCTTTCGATAACGACGTCATCCTGGACAATGCCGGCGCGCTGGCGCTGACCGACATTCCGAGACGCCTGGGTGTGATCGGCGCCGGCGTGATCGGCCTGGAAATGGGCAGCGTATGGCGCCGGCTCGGTTCGGAGGTGACGGTTCTCGAAGCGCTTCCGGGCTTCCTCATGGCGGCGGACGAAGCGGTTGCCAAGGAAGCGCTCAAGGCGTTCACGCGCGATCGCGGGCTTGCCATCCACACCGGCGTCAACGTGAGCGCGGTCCGCAAAGGCAAGGGCGGCGTGCTGGTCGAATACGGCGCGGAAGGCAAGACGCAGCAGGCGGAGTTCGACAAGCTGATCGTGGCGGTGGGACGCTCGCCCAACACCGAAGGCCTTGGTGCCAAGGCGGTCGGGCTCGCGCTGGACGCGCGCGGGTTCGTCGAGGTGGACGCCGATTGCCGCACGAATCTGCCGAACGTCTACGCCGTCGGCGACGTCGTGCGCGGGCCGATGCTCGCGCACAAGGCGATGGAGGAGGGCGTGGCGGCGGCCGAACGCATTGCCGGCCATGCGGCGCACGTGAATCTCGATCACGTGCCGTGGGTGATCTACACCTCGCCCGAGATCGCCTGGGTGGGGCGCACCGAGCAGAGCCTGCGCGAGGCCGGCATCGCCTACCGTGCCGGGCAGTTCCCGTTCATGGCCAACGGCCGGGCGCGCGCGCTCGGGGACACGGCCGGTTTCGTCAAGATGCTGGCCGATGCGCAAACCGATCGCATCCTGGGCGTGCACATCGTCGGGCCATTCGCCTCGGAGCTCATCTCGGAGGCGGTGGTCGCCATGGAGTTCGGCGCGTCCTCGGAGGACATCGCGCGCATCGTCCATGCGCATCCGTCGCTCGCCGAGGTGATGCACGAGGCCGCGCTCGCCGTCGACAAGCGCACGCTGCACATCTAAAGGGCGTACGGTCTCGATGAAGCTTCCGCGATCCTTGCTCGTGCGCACTGATCGCCATCCATGAACGAAGACAGTCCCGGCCCGGCCGGCATTCCCGCACGACCGGACGGCGGTAGCGCCGCGACCTGGCTGCGCCAGTACGCGCAACGCCACGGCATCGTCCTGGATGCGGCCCAGGAGCAGGCTCTGGAGCACTTCGAGCGCCTGTACGAAGACCTGCTCGGGCTCGGGCGCATGGACTCCTGGCTGGTGCGTCTGCTCGCCCGCCGCCGTGTCGTCCGCGGGCTCTACCTGTGGGGCGGCGTGGGCCGCGGCAAGAGCTTTCTCATGGACGCCTTCTTCGATTGCGCGCCGCTGCAGGACAAGCGGCGGGCACACTTCCATCGCTTCATGCAGGACGTGCATCACCGCATGCGCGATCTGCAAGGACAGGAAGATCCGCTGATCCAGGTCGCGCGCGATCTCGCTCAAGAAGCCCGCCTGCTGTGCCTGGACGAGCTCCAGGTAACCGACATCACCGATGCGATGCTGATGCGCCGCCTGCTGGAGGGCCTGTTCGAGCAGGGTGTGGTGCTGGTGACGACCTCCAATCTGCACCCGGACGACTTGTACAAACACGGGCTGCAGCGCGAACAGTTCGTGCCGGCCATCGCGCTCATCAAACAGAACCTGGACGTGATGCACATCGATTCCGGAATCGATTACCGGCTGCGGTTGCTGGAGCAGGCCGGGGTGTACCACTGCCCGTCGGGCCCGCAGGCAGAAGCAAAGCTCGCACGCGAATTCGATTCCATTGCATCGGGTGAGACGGAAACCGGCGTCGCCCTCGACATCGAGAAGCGCACGATCCGGGCGCACCGCGTCGCCGCGGGCGTCGCCTGGTTCGAGTTCGCCGAGTTGTGCGAAGGGCCGCGCGGGCAGGCGGACTACATCGAGCTTGCGCGCCGATTCCATACCGTGTTGCTGTCGAACGTGCCGCAACTGCGCCCGTCGAAGCTCGATGCCGCGCGCCGTTTCACCTGGCTGGTGGACGAGTTCTACGACCGGCGGGTGAAGCTCGTCCTTTCCGCCGCAGCGCCCGTGAATGCGCTGTTCGCGGTCGCCGACTCGGGCGACGCGTTCCTCCGCAACCTGAATGCCTCGTTCGTCGACCGCACCGTGAGCCGGCTGATCGAGATGCAGACACACGAGTACCTCGCGCTGCCGCACCTGGGTTGAATCTGCCCTCCTGACAAGGAGGGCGGGACGCAACAGGGTTGCGGACGGGTGGTCCCGAGCGCCCCGCCGCGGCCGGATTATCATCGGCCTGTAAGCAACGACCGGAGCGATACCCATGAGTGACAAGTTCCAGGCATTGCGCGTATTCGACGAGGGCGGCAAGTCGGTCGCGCGCGTGGTCGAGACCTCGCTATCCGAGCTCGACGCGGGAGAAGTCGTGATCAAGACCGCCTGCTCCAGCGTCAACTACAAGGATGCGCTTGCCGTTACTGGCGCCGGCAAGGTGATCCGGCGTTTTCCGTGTACTGCGGGCATCGATTCCGCCGGCACCGTGGTCGAATCGAGCGATGCCCGTTTCAAGTCGGGCGACGCCGTGATCGCGACCAGCTACGATCTGGGCGTCGCCCACGACGGTGGTTTCGCGCAGTACGTGCGCGCCAAGGCGGATTGGGTCGTTCCGCTTCCCGCGGGGCTCAGCCTGTACGAATCGATGGCGCTCGGCACCGCGGGCTATACCGCGGGCCTCGCCATCGAGCTGGCCGAGAAGAACGATCTGACGCCCGCGCGCGGCAAAATCCTCGTGAACGGCGCGACCGGTGGCGTGGCGAGCCTTTGCATCGACATGCTTTCCAGGCTCGGCTACGCGGTAACGGCGCTGACCGGCAAGGCAGCCGAGGCCGCTTATCTGCAATCGCTCGGTGCAGCCGAAGTGCAAGATCGCAACACGGTCGAGCTCGGCACCCGAGCGCTGGAGAAGCCGCTCTGGGCCGGTGCCTTCGACTCGGTCGGCGGCGAGCAGCTCGGCTGGCTCACGCGCACGATGCAGCAGAACGGCGTGATTGCATCGTTCGGCAATGCCGGCGGCATCGAGCTCAAGACCACGGTGCTTCCATTCATCCTGCGCGGCGTGCGCCTGCTCGGGGTCGACAGCGGCTACACGCCCATGCCGCTGCGGCGCAAAGTTTGGGAGCGGTTGGCTACGGATCTGAGGCCGCAGCATCTGGAGACCATTGCGCACCGGATTGCGCTCGCTGATGTGCCGGCGTACTGTGGCGAGATGCTCGCGGGACGCATCCGCGGGCGCGCGGTGGTGGCGTTCGAGTAATAGTAGCGGCAGCGTTTTTCCCTCACCCCCGGCCCCTCTCCCGGAGGGAGAGGGGCGTCTTTCCGAGAAAAGAAGGGGGCCTTCCCGGAACCCGATGGAGACTTCCCAACCCGATGGAGACTTCCCAACCCGATGGAGACTTCCCGGAACCCGATGGAGACCTCCCAAAACAGAACGGAGGATTGCCTGCCTTCCCTCTCCCTCCGGGAGAGGGATCGAGGGTGAGGGAATAGCGCCTACCGCTCTTCCAGAGGGGCAGTGGAGTGCAAAGTGCGCCAATCGAGGAGGAGGAGGAGGAGACCATGGCAGAGAGCTACCGCGACTTCCATCGCCGCTCGCTCGAGGACCGTGATGGTTTCTGGCGCGAACAGGCGGCCCTGATCGAATGGCAGCGGCCGTTCGATCGGGTGCTGGACTATGGCCGGCCGCCGTTTGCACGCTGGTTCCCGGGCGGCGCGACCAATCTCTGCCACAACGCGGTCGATCGTCACTTGGCGGCGCGGGCGAACCAGCCCGCCATCATCTACATCTCGACCGAAACCGGGGCCGAGCGCACGTATACCTTCGCCGAGCTGTACGAGGAGGTGAATGCTTGTGCCGCCATGCTGCAAGCGCTGGGCGTGCGCCGGGGCGAGCGCGTGCTCATCTACATGCCGATGGTGCCCGAGGCGCTTTTCGCGATGCTCGCCACCGTGCGCATCGGGGCGATCCATTCGGTGGTCTTCGGCGGCTTCGCCTCCCACAGCCTGGCCGCGCGCATCGACGATGCGCGCCCGGCGGTGATGATCACGGCCGATGCCGGCATGCGCATGGGCAAGACCATCGCGTACAAACCGCTGGTCGACGAGGCGTTGCGACTCGCGCAACATCCGCCGGCCAAGGTGGTGATCCTGGATCGGGGATTGGATCGAAGCGGGCAGCGCATCGAGGGCCGTGACCTCGACTTCGCGACGTTGCGCGGCGCGCATGCGGGTGCACGGGTGCCGGTCGCCTGGCTCGAATCGAACGAACCTTCGTACATCCTGTACACGTCCGGCACCACCGGCACGCCCAAGGGCGTGCAGCGCGACACGGGCGGCTACGCCGTCGCGCTGGCCGCATCGATGAAGCATATCTACTGCGGCGAACCGGGCGAGACCTACTTCGCGACCTCGGATATCGGCTGGGTCGTCGGCCACTCCTATATCGTCTACGGGCCGCTCGTCGCCGGCATGGCCACGGTCGTGTACGAAGGCGTGCCGATCCGTCCGGATGCGGGCATCTGGTGGAAAATCGTCGAGCAGCACCAGGTATCGGTCATGTTCTCGGCGCCGACCGCGATCCGGGTACTGAAAAAGCACGATCCGGCGTATCTGCGCAAGCACGACTTGCGCTCGCTCAAGCACCTGTTCCTCGCTGGCGAGCCGCTCGACGAGCCGACCGCGCGCTGGATTTCGGATGCGCTCGGCCGGCCGGTGATCGACCATTACTGGCAGACCGAAACCGGCTGGGCGATTCTGTCCGCCTATCCGGGCGTGGAGCCGATGCCACTGAAGCTCGGCAGCCCCAGCTTCCCGGCCTACGGCTACGATCTGCGCCTGCTGCATGAGGTCACCGGCGCGGAGGTCGCCGACAACGAGAAGGGCGTGGTCGCGCTGGTGCCGCCGCTGCCGCCTGGCTGCCTCTCCACGGTGTGGGGGCAGGACGAGCGCTTCGTCGAGACTTACTTCAGCAGCTTTCCCGACAAGCAGGCCTACTCCACGTTCGACTGGGGGATTCGCGACCGCGACGGCTACTACTTCATCCTCGGGCGCACCGACGACGTGATCAACGTGGCCGGGCACCGGCTCGGGACGCGCGAGATCGAAGAGGCCGTGTGCGCACATGCCAACATCGCGGAAGCCGCGGTGGTCGGCGTGCAGGATGCGGTGAAAGGGCAGGTGCCGCTTGCGTTCGCAGTCGCCAAGGACGCATCGCGACTTGCCGATGAACGCGCGCGCAATACCCTGGAGCGCGAAGTGATCGAGCTCGTCGACAAGCAGATCGGTGCGATCGGACGCCCGGCGCGCGTGCACTTCGTGACGCTGCTGCCCAAGACGCGTTCGGGCAAGGTCCTGCGGCGCAGCATCCAGGCACTGGCCGAGGGCCGCGACCCCGGCGATCTGACCACGTTGGATGATTCCGCCGGCATTGATCAGATCCGCGCTGCCGTGGCCGCTACTGCCGCGGTCGCTGCTGCCTTGGGGGTCAAGTCTTGACTCTTGCAGGCTCCACCGCGATCAGTCTGGCCGCCGTGGGTCTTGCTTCTTGCAGGCCACGCCGCGATCAGCCGGTTGACCTGCCGGCAGACGGCAGCGTTGCCGTATCGGCACCAGCCCGTGCGGCGACCCGCTGATGGTGCACTGCGGCGACGAAAGTTGCCGGATCCGGTAGCGTCCGTGCGTGTTCTTCCGGTATCGTTTCCATTGGCTGGAACGATAAACTGCGTCCATGAAGGCAGCATACCCACCGCCTAAATCCACCGGATTCGCCTAGCTCATGGCAACACTGCTCTCGGTTTCCTCGCTGGTGACCCAGTTCTCCACCCGGTCCGGCATCGTGAAGGCAGTCGACGGCGTGAGTTGGGATGTCGAGGCAGGCGAGACGGTCGCCTTGGTGGGCGAGTCGGGATGCGGCAAGAGCGCCAGTGCGCTCTCGATCATGCGCCTGATCGCCGAACCGGCCGGGCGCATCGTGTCGGGCAGCGTGATGTTCAAGGGCCGCGACCTCCTCGCTCTGACCGAGGAGCAGATGCGAAAGGTGCGCGGCCGCGAGATCGGCATGATCTTCCAGGAGCCGATGACCTCGCTCAATCCCGTCCTGACCGTCGGCCGGCAACTGACCGAAGGGCTGGAGATCCACCTGGGCATGACGCCGACGGCAGCGCGTACGCGCGCAGTGGAGCTGCTCGGCCTGGTCGGCATTCCGGATGCGCAGCGGCGCCTGAGCCAGTATCCGCATCAGTTCAGCGGCGGCATGCGCCAGCGCATGATGATCGCCATGGCGCTGGCCTGCGAGCCGCCGCTGATTCTCGCGGACGAGCCCACCACGGCGCTCGACGTCACGATCCAGGCTCAGATCCTGGAGCTGATGCAGTCCCTTTCCCGCAAGCTCGGCGTCGCGATGCTGATCATCACGCACAATCTCGGCGTGGTGGCGCGCTATGCGGACCGCGTGAACGTGATGTATGCCGGCAAGATCATCGAACGCGCCAGCGCGCGCGAGCTATACGCCCATCCGCGCCATCCCTACACCGAGGGGCTGTTGCGCTCGGTGCCTCGGCTCGACGAACCGCGCCGATCGAAGCTTGCGCCGATCGAAGGCCAGCCGCCGGACCTCACGCGCCTGCCGCAGGGGTGCTCGTTCGCGCCGCGCTGCCGCTACCGCGAAGAGCGCTGCGACCAGGCCGCTCCTCCACTCGCGGCGCTGGCCGGCGAGTGGCACATGAGTGCGTGCTGGGTGGCCGAGCGCTTGGGCGAAGCGGTAGCGACATGAGCTTACCGGCTTGGCGCTTGGTCTGCCCCGACGGGTCGGAGGCGGCGACATGAGCTTACCGGGCGAGGGTAACGCGTCGGAGGCGGCGCCGTGAGCGCCGTCGCAGCAAACGCGAACGAGGCGCCCGAGGCGAGCTCGGCCGAGACGCTGCTCGAGGTCCGCAACCTCGTCATGCACTTCCGCGTCGGGCGCGGATTGTTCGGTTCGCCGGGGCTGGTTCGCGCCGTCGACGGCGTGAGCTTCAAACTCGGGCGCGGGGAAACGCTCGGGCTCGTGGGCGAATCGGGCTGCGGCAAGACCACCACCGGGCGCTGCGTGCTGCAGCTGGAAAAACCGACCGGCGGCGACGTGATCTTCGAGGGCCGCAGCCTGGTCGGCATGGAGGCGACCGAGCTGCGCAAGGTGCGCAACCGCATCCAGGTCATCTTCCAGGATCCGTACAGCTCGCTCAATCCGCGCATGACCGTGGGACAGATCATCGCCGAACCGATCGCCGTGCACGGCCTCGAGCGTGACCCGGGTGCGCGCACGGAACGGGTGCGCAGCCTCCTCGTTCGCGTCGGCCTGCTGGCGCAGCATGCGTACCGCTATCCGCACGAGCTTTCCGGCGGCCAGCGCCAGCGGGTCGGCGTGGCGCGCGCGCTGGCGATGCAGCCGAGCCTCATCATCTGCGACGAGCCGGTTTCGGCGCTCGACGTTTCGATCCAGGCGCAGATCATCAACCTGCTGGACGAGCTGCAGGCGGATTTCGGCTTGTCGTACCTGTTCGTGGCGCACGATCTGGCGGTGGTGCGGCACATTTCGGATCGCATCGCGGTGATGTACCTGGGCAAGATCGTGGAGCTCGCGAGCCGGCGCGATCTGTACGAAGCACCGGCGCATCCCTATACCCGCGCGCTGCTCTCGGCCGTGCCGATCCCCGATCCGCAGCTTGAGGCGACGCGCGAGCGCCAGGTGCTCACCGGCGAAGTGCCGAGCCCGCTCAATCCGCCGTCGGGCTGCGTATTCCATCCTCGCTGTCCGATGGCGATCGAGCGCTGCAAGCGCGAGGTGCCGCACCTGAGGACGGTCGGTTCCGCCCACGAGGCGGCCTGTCATCTGGCTTGAAACGCACGCACACACAAGACAAAGGAGGAGGCGCCGTGGCAAACGAGCGATCAGAGGGCTCGCGAATGTCGTAGCACGCGATTGCTCGGCTAGCGCGAGATCGACAGCAGCACATTCCATCAGGAGGAGGCATCAAATGCGTAATCGCATCCCAACGCTATTCATGCTGGCAATCGGCATGGTCATGGCGCTCGTCTGGCCAGCCATGGCGCAAGATAAACCGCGGTCCGGCGGCGAACTGATCTTCGCCGTTCCGTCCGAGCCACCGTCTTACGACGCCCACCAGGAAGAGACCTTCGGCGTCATCCATCCGGTCGCGCCGCACTACAACACGCTGCTGCGCACCGATCCGACCGACAAGACCGGCACCAAGCCGATCGGCGACCTGGCCGAGTCGTGGACGATATCGAGCGACCAGAAGACCTACACCTTCAAGCTGCGCCACGGCGTCAAGTTCCACGACGGCTCGGACATGACGTCGAAAGACGTGAAGGCGTCCTACGACAAGATCCTGAAACCGCCGGCCGGCGTGAAGTCGCTGCGCGCCGCGGCGTACGGCTCGGTCGAGTCGATCGAGACGCCGGACGCGCACACCATCGTGTTCAAGCTGAAGTGGCCGGAGTCGTCGTTTCTGCTGAACCTGGCTTCGCCCTGGAACTTCATCTACAAGGCCGACATCCTGTCGAAGGACCCGCACTGGTACGAAAAGAACATCATGGGTACCGGGCCGTTCGTGTTCGGCGAGCACGTCAGGGGCTCGCACTGGGTCGGCAAGAAGAACCCGAACTACTGGAACAAGGGCAAGCCCTACCTGGACAGCTACCGGGCGCTGTTCATCAAGTCGTCGTCGGCGCAAGTTGCAGCCGTGCGCGGCGAGCGCGCGCACATCCAGTTCCGTGGCTTCACGCCGGCTGATCGCGAGAGCCTGGTGAAGGCGCTCGGCGACAAGATCACGGTGCAGGAAAGCCCGTGGGACTGCGTGCTGATGGTCGCGATGCACCACGAGAAGAAGCCGTTCGACGACAAGCGGGTGCGGCGTGCGCTTTCGCTTGCGCTCGATCGCTACACCGCTTCGAAGAACCTCTCGCGGATCGCGATCGTGCAGGACGTCGCCGGCATCCAGGTGCCCGGAACGCCGTGGGCAACGCCGCCCGAGGAGCTGGAGAAGCTGGCGGGCTATGGCAGGGACATCAAGGCGGCGCGCGCCGAAGCGCGCAAGCTGCTCAAGGAAGCGGGCGTACCCGAAGGGTTCTCCTTCACCTTCAAGAACCGCGGCATACCGCAACCCTACGAGCCGCTCGGCATCTGGTTGATCGATCAATGGAAGCAGATCGGCTTGAACGTGAAGCAGGAAATCGTCGAGGCATCTGCGTACTACTCGACGCTCAAGCGGGGCGATTTCGAGACGGCGATGGACTTCCAGTGCGGGTTCATCGTCGAGCCCGACCTGGACATCGCGCGCTTCCTGGCCGCTTCGGATGCCAACTACGGCAAGCACAAAGACAAAGTGATGGACGAGCTTTACCTCAAGCAGGCCCGCGCAACCAGTCCCGAGGAGCGCAGGAAGTACCTGCGGCAGTTCGAGAAGCGCCTGCTGGACGAGGAAGTGCATTCGATCTACACGCTGCAGTGGCACCGCATCATTCCGCACAGCGCCAAGGTCAAGGGCTGGACGATCACGCCGAGCCACTATCTCAACCAGCAGCTCGATACCGTCTGGCTCGCGCAGTAACAAGCGTACGGGGCCATCGCCATGGGCGCCTACCTGATCAAGCGTTTCTTTCTGATGTTTCCGACGCTGCTCGGGGTGGCGCTGGTCACCTTTCTTCTCATCCGCGTGATCCCGGGGGACGTGGTCGAGCTGCGTTACTCGGGGGATCGCGGCTCGGTATCGCAGGAAGTGCTCGACCAGGAACGGGCCCGCATGGGCCTCGATCAGCCGGTGTGGAAGCAGCTCGCCACCTGGCTGGTCGGCTTGGCGAAGCTCGATTTCGGCACTTCGATGTGGACCGGGGCGCCGATCTGGGAAGAGATCGAGCTGCGCTTCGCGCTCTCGCTGCAGGTGGCGGTCATGGCCACCGTCATTGCGGTGCTGCTGGCGCTGCCGCTCGGCGTGCTGGCAGCGCTGAAGCAGGACACGTGGATCGACTATGCCGTTCGCATCTTCTCCATTGCCGGCCTGGCAGTGCCGTCCTTCTGGCTCGGCATCATGTTCATCCTGGTTTTGCTGGTGGTGTTCCAGTGGCTGCCGCCGATGATCTACACGCCATTCTGGGTCGACCCGTGGGCGAATCTTTCGCAGCTTATCTGGCCGGCGCTCGCCGTGGGCTATCGGTATTCCGCGGTATCGACGCGAATGACCCGCTCGGCCATGCTCGAGGTATTGCGCGAGGATTACATCCGAACGGCCAAGGCCAAAGGGTTGTGGCAAAGCCTGGTGCTGCGCCGCCATGCGCTGAAGAATGCGATGCTGCCGGTGATGACGGTGATCGGCGTCGAGTTCGCTTTCTTGATCGGCGGGCTCGTGGTCACCGAGCAAGTGTTCAACCTGAACGGGCTGGGGCTGCTGTTCGTGCAAGCCGTGGCGCACCGGGACTACACGCTGCTGCAGGCGTTGGTGATGCTCGTGGCCGGAATCTTCATCTTCATGAATTTCCTGCTCGATGTCGCGTTCGCCTGGCTCGATCCGCGGGTGCGTTATGACTAGGCAATGCTTCTGTACGGAGAAGACTCGCCCATCCGGCAACCTGCCCGCTGCGGCGGGCAGCACGACGCTCCCCTCTCCCTCTGGGAGAGGGGCTGGGGGTGAGGGAAAAAGAGCCTCTGCAGGAGTGAATGACCGATGAGCGAGCTCACCGCAAGTCTGGACGTCCCCTCTCGAGGCAGCCGGTTCCTCGCCGCCTGCGGCGATTTCATCCGGCGCCGGCCGCTCGGTGCGATCGGCGCCGGAGTCATCCTGCTGATGTTCGCTGCGGCCTTGGCCGCGCCCGTGATCGCACCCTACGACCCGATACAGGTCGACTTCGCGGCGATGCTGTCACCGCCCTCGGCCGAGCATTGGCTCGGCACCGATGCGTTCGGGCGCGACGTGCTGTCGCGGCTGATCTACGGCTCGCAGACGGCGCTCATGGTGGGCTTCGGCGCCTCGCTTTTGGGCGCGACCATCGGCGCCTTGATCGGCGTGGCCAGCGCGTACTTCGGCGGCCGCATCGATCTGATCCTGCAGCGGTTCATGGACGTGCTGTTGTCTTTTCCGTTGATCATCCTGGCGCTGGCGCTGGTGGCGATCCTGGGCAACTCGATCCCGAACCTGATCATTGCGATCATGATTCCCATGGTGCCGCGCTGCGCCCTGGTGATCCGTTCCTCGGCGCTATCGATCCGCGAGATGCCCTATATCGACGCCGCGCGAGCGGCGGGGTTCCGGCACTCGCGCATCATCCTGCGCCACATGCTGCCGAACGTGATGGCCACGTACCTTGTGATGCTGACCGCATTTCTGGGCCAGGCCATCCTGCTCGAAGCCTCCCTCTCGTTCCTGGGGCTCGGCGTGCAGGAGCCTCTGCCGGCGTGGGGCTTGATGCTGCGCGGAGCGGCGGTGGAATTTGCCGAGACGGCGCCGTGGATGGCCATCTTCCCGGGGGTGGCAATCAGTCTCGCCGTGTTCGCTTTCAACCTGTTCGGGGACTCGCTGCGCGACGCGCTCGATCCGCGTCTGCGCACGCAATAAGCCCGTGGGGGTCGCGGCGTGCCCGGCCAAGCGCGAGTCCTATAATCGATCGCCATGAGCTTCGCATGGTGGCATTTCCAGCGCGCGCGCTGGCTTACGACGTTCAATCGCCTCGAGCAGGCGGCCGCTGCGTTGAAGCAGGTGCTGGTTCTCGACCCGGCTTACCCGCGCGCGTTGGCGAGCCTCGGCTACACCTATGCGACCCTCGGCCGCTCGGCGCTTGCCGTCGAACAGTTCCGAGCGGCGCTGTGTGTCCATCCCGACGATGCCACAGTCTTGTTCGACCTCGGTTTCGTCTATCAACAGATCCAGCAGCATGAACCAGCGCTGGAATCGTTCCAGAACGCCGTGCGCGTAAACCCGAGGCTCGATCGCGCCTGGTACGGCATGGGGTTGAGCCTGCGCGCGTTGGGCCGCAACGAAGAGGCGCTGAATGCCTTCGAACGTGCCGCCGCGCTGCAGCCGATGAACGGCTTCGCCTTCTACGAAATCGGCATGACGCAGCACGTGCTCGGGCGCAAGGACAAGGTGGACGAGGTGTTGAGCCATCTGGCATCGTTCGATCCGAAGCTTGCGAACAAGCTCGCGCACGATGCCGGCTTGGCGCAACCGCTGCCCGGCCCGGCACGATAGCGACATCCGGCCTCTCGCGCGAAACGATTGTCGGTACAATGACTCGATGCCTCTGAAGGAGAGCCCACATGCCGGACGTTGCGAACCGCCTGACCGTGAAGCCGCTGCACCCCGTGTTCGTCGCCGAGATTACCGGGATCGACCTGACCCAACCCGTATCCCGTGATGACCTGCAAGTCATCTGGGACGCGTTCAACGAGCACCAGATCCTCGTCTTTCGCGACCAGCGCTTCGACGACGAAGCGCAGATGCGCTTCAGCCGCTACTTCGGCACGCTCGAGATGATGGAGGCGCACCCGGCGAACAACTACAACCCCGGTCACATCTCCGTGATGACCAATCTCGACGCGGACGGCAACCTGATGCCCCTCGACCACCCGGTCATGGTGCACCGGGAGCGCAATGAAGCTTGGCACACCGACAGTTCCTTCAAGCCCATCGGTGCGCTTTGTTCGATGCTGCATGCCCGGATCGTTCCGCCGATCGGCGGCAATACGGAATTCGCCAGCGCGCGCGCGGCCTATGCGGCGCTTGCGCCCGAGCGCAAGGCAGCGGTGGCGGAGTTGAAGGCGATTCATCGCGTGACCGCCCCCGACGAGCCGCACGACACCAAGGCTTACCTGGATGAGGCGAAGAAGCGCCTCACGGTGATTCACCCGGTGGTGCGGACCAACCCCGCCAACGGGAAAAAGAACCTGTACGTCGGCGCGCACGCGCAGGAAATCCTCGGCATGCCGCCGCAGGAGGGCAGGGTGCTGCTGGAAGAGCTGACGGCATTCACTACCCAGGCACAATTCGTCTACAGCCACCCGTGGCGCGTCCACGACCTGGTGATCTGGGACAACCGCTGCGCCCTGCACCGGGCGACGACGTTCGAAAAGAACAAGTACCGCCGCAAGCTGCACCGGACGACCGTAGCCGGAACGATGCCGGAGAGCGTTCTCGCGCGAGTGCCGGAAACCATGCGCTGACGGCGCGCGTCGCTCGGGGCGTTCGCCTGTTCGAGGTGTTCGCTTTTGGTGCGACGATCGCCTTCGAGCGTCTGGCTCAGGTGCCGGAATAGTGGCGCCACTTGCGTAGCACCCGGATCACCTTGCGCACCGCGTCGCAAGGTGGCGGCTCGTTGTCGAGCTCGCGCAGGGCCGCACGCAGATAGTAGGTCGGATGCCAGCCGCGAATCTTCTGCAAGGCTTCGATCGCTTCCTTGCAGCGCTTGTCGTTGCTGCCGTCGCCGATGTGACTTTCGAGCAGATCCGCCACGTCGGCGAGTGAGCGGGGTGGGCCGGAAAGCTTGTCGAGGACGGGGTTCACGGCTGAATTCTATCCGTGCCGGCATTCGGTCTGCCGGTAAAATCGTGGTTCAGACTGGATATGGGGGTTTGCCATGGGCATGAGCCTTGTTCTTCTTGTGGCGCTGGGAGGGGCAGGGTTCTTCCTGGCGAAGAAATTCGGATTGCTGGGCCTTGTTCTGACACTCGGCAATCGGGGTCGAAGCCGGTTTCGCCGTTCTGAATCGGACGGCAAGACAATTTTCAATGTCACCCCGGCGAGACCTTCGCTTGCGGCACTGGCCGCGATTGCGGTTGGTGTGGTCATGCTCATGAACGTGGAGACTCTCGGAATCTTCGCCTACTTCGGCCTGATCCCGATGATCATGGGATTGCTCGCCTTCCCAATCGGGGCACGTTATCGGCAATCGGCCACGATCACCATATCGGACGGCGCGATCCAGAGCGGCGACAAGTCTTGGCCGATCGGAGAGGTTGCAGACTTCAACGTCCGGCGGGGGAGCCGGATCAATGCCGACGAGCCTGCATCAGTTATTCATCGAACGCCGGACGGCGGGCTGATCTATGGCAGTAAGTCCACCTCGGCCATGTTCTCGCGCGTGCTGAACAGGCGCATGATCGAACGGTCCTACCTTGTCAGCCTGCGCACACGCGCGGGAAGCGATGAAACTGTCTTGAGCGGTGGCCTCACACTCGATTGTGCTGAGTCGCTACAGCGCGATCTTCGTGACGCAATCTCGCTAGAAGCTAAGGCTTCAATGGGGAGTGTGGCATAAAAGGCTTTTCCGTCTCCCGGATCACGGCAATGCTGCTGACGACAAGCGCCGGCGGTGCGACGGCGCAGCCAAGTACATTCCCTGTCATCCAGACAGAAACTGCGTTCCTTGATGCCTGTGAGCAGGAATGGGTGCAGCGCGAGCCCGCCGCCGCTTCCTGGGCGCGGCGTTCATGTCAGGTCAAATGGCGTGGGCTGTGGCGGCGGGGCCGATGGCAGACGCTTTACTGACTCTGAGCGTCGCCGATGGCGATCAACCGCGCCCGCAAGAGCAGGCGCGGGTTCTTGTTTCAAGGATGGCCATGCCTGCTGGTGTTGAAGTTTCCCTGAACGCAACGGGCATCCGTTTTGACTGGCAAGAGCCAAGGCTCGGAAGGCCGATACAACGTTACAGGCGTATAGGAATTTCAAACCACCCTTTTCGCTAACCGCCACTGTATCGCCAGCCCTGCAAGCGGTCAATCGCAAGGGGATCGCTGAAAATTGCGGTCTCTCGATGACTATTTGAACGCGACATCGCCCCGAGTTGCATCATTTCGACGCAATTTTAGCGCTGCGCACGAGCGTGGGCCGAGCAGGATCGTCGGCCCTGTTGAAACTCCTTGTTGCTTTGCGATTCAGGCCGCCCGGAACAGCGCCAACGGCCGCGCCGGGCAGCGCGGGGGCGCACGCGTAGCCTTGCCCAGATGCGTGAGGATCCTCACGATCACGGCGGACTTCTCGATGGCGGCGATGATCTTCAGTGCTCCGTCACAGTGCGGGCAGTGTTCGACATCAATTTCGAAGACGCGCTTGAGTAGCCGCGCCCAGCTCATACGCGCCGCTCGCCGGGGGCGCACCTCGGCGGGTTCGCTGCGTTTCTCGACCGTGCCCGGCACGACCGCAGCACGCAGTTTGGCGTGGGGGGCGAGCACGCCGCTCGTTGTCGAGCTCGCGCAGGGCCGCGCGCAGATAGTAGGTCGGACGCCAGCCGCGAATCTTCTGCAAGGCTTCGATCGCTTCCTTCCAGCGCTTGTCGTTGCTGCCGTCGCCGATGTGACTTTCGAGCAGATCCGCCCCGTCGGCAAGCGAGCGGGGTGGGCTAGTGAGCTGGTCGAGCACTGGATTCATAGGCCGATTCTACGGCGCACGCGGCCGTGCATCGGGCTGGCGTGCTCGGTTTCCTGCTTGTTTCTACTAGGTGGGGGTTTGTCCCAGCGGTATAGTCGCCACGAGCAGTTCCGTGGTCACGGAGGATTCTATGTTCCGAGCTTTCCTTACCGTGCTCTTCCTTGCCGGCTGCGTGCAACTGCCGCCGACCCCGCAGGACCTGCAGGCGAAGCGGTTCGAGCCGGTGCCCGGCCAATCGGTGATCTACGTCGTTCGCACCCCGCTCGATTCGAGCGAGCCGCAAACCCTGATGTTGAACCAGCGTGCCACCATCGCGACGCTGCCAGGAAGTTATTTTCGCTGGGAGGTGCCGCCGGGTCGCCACCACATCGAGGCGTTCGGTTTCGGCAGCGAGTCCTTGACGCTGATCACCGAGCCGGGCGGCATCTATTTTCTGGAGCACACCGTGATCGGCGATCCGGAGGACGGCGGAGTGCAGTTGACCTCGCTCCGGCGGGTGGACGATCGGTACGGGCGCGGGCTGGTCGCGCGCTCTCAGCTCGTGCGGTAGCTGAGCACCAATTTTACGGTGCTCCCGGATATCAAGAAGGTGAATTGCGATCCCATCAAGGACTTCGTGCCCGTATCGCTCATGGCGAAATCGATGAACATTCTCCTTGTGCATCCCTCCGTGCCGGTGAAATCGGCGAAGGAGTTGATCGCACTGGCAAAGGCAAGTCCGGGCAAGCTCAACTACGGGACCAGTATCGCGACGTCGGTACATCTCGCGGCCGAGTTGTTCAAGGCAAAGGCCGGAGTGAATATCGTGCTTGTACCGTACAAAGGCATGGGACCGGCCCTGGTGGATCTCATCGCAGGCAACGTGGATATCGCGTTCAGCAACCCCGCCGCGTCCTATGCTTACGTAAGATCGGGTCGGTTGCGCGCCCTGGCCGTGACGGGTGAGAAGCGCTCCGTCATGCTGCCGGACGTGCCGACGATGGCCGAGTCGGCGATCCCCGGATTCGAGGCGAGCACTTGGTGGGGGATACTGGCTCCCGCCGGCACGCCGGCGGTCGTCGTCTCGGAGGTCAATGGGAAACTCGCGCGTGCACTGACGCAGCGCGAAGTGACGGACCGCATCGCCGCCCTCGGCGCGGACTTGGTCGGAGGGCCGCCGGAGAGACTTGCCCAGCACTTGGACGCCGAAATTTCAAAGTGGCGCGAGGTCGTTCGCGTGGCGAACATCCGGCTCTAACCGGCCACCGCGGAATGGATCGAAACAATGCGCATGAAGCCCATTCGCTCATCGAGGCTCGTGCGGCCGCCTAAGGGAGATTCGTTTCCATCCTGACTGCCGGCGAGCTGCAGTCGAAAACTGGGTACACATCTCCCACAATGGAGCGCGCGATGAACAGTGGAAATCTAGGTGCTTGCAACATAGAAGATCTTCGCCGAATGGCAAGGAAGCGCTTGCCTCGCGGCATATTCGAATATATCGACGGCGCCGCGGAGGATGGAATAGCCCTACGGCATAACCGTGAGGTCTATCAGTCACTCAAGATCAAGAATCGCGTTCTGATCAACGTCTCCAAGCGTTCGACTGCGACCGAGATCTTCGGCAAGAAAATCGCCATGCCCTACGGGATCTCGCCAACGGCATCGGCGGGCCTGACAAGCGAACGCGGCGAAATAGCTTTGGCCAAAGCGGCAGCGAAGATGGGCGTTCCGTGCACAGCGGCAACCAGTGCGCTGACCCCGATGGAGGAGATATACGAGGCTGCCGGAGGCAATCTGTGGTTCCAGCTCTATATGTGGGTGGATGTCAATCTCAGAATGGCTTTCGTCGAGCGTGTGAAGTCCGTTGGATACGAGACCCTCCTTGTCACCGTCGACGGCTCGGTCGGCGCCAATCGCGAGCACGACCGCAGGAACGGCTTCTCCATGCCGCTCAGGTATTCGCCAAAGCTGATTGCGCAGGTTCTCGGTAAACCCGGCTGGTGCTTGCGCGTTCTCGTTCCCCAGTACATTGAGCGTGGCGCGTTCAGGAAAGCGAACTATCCTCCGGAGCTCGCAAGCAAGCTCACGGACAAGTTGACCGACCACGAGCACACCAAACCCGATACCCAGTGCTGGGACGACATCAAGCGTATCCGCGACATCTGGCCGGGCAACATGCTGGTGAAAGGGCTACAGAGCGTCGAGGACGCCGTGCTCGCCGTCAAGTACGGTATGGACGGTGTGGTCTTGTCGAACCATGGCGGCCGCTATCTCGATTGCGCGCCGGCGCCGCTGCAATTGGTGCCGGAGGTCCGTAGAGCAGTTGGGGACCGCCTCAAGATCATCATCGACAGCGGCGCAAGGCGCGGTTCGGACATCGTCAAGGCCATCGCCGTCGGGGCAGACATGGTCATGTCCGGAAGGCCGACACTCTACGGCTCTGCCGCTGCTGGCGAAGCCGGTGCCTACCGTGCGCTCGAGATTTTCCAGACTGAGATGGACCGCATCATGGCGCAGCTCGGGCTCAACAGCGTCGATGAAATCAGCCCACACATATTCTGGGATCCGCCCGACTGGGTTCCCAAACCTAGACCTGCCCGAGTACTCGAGGAAATAAACTCTCGAGCTTCGGGGGGCTGAACCTGAGCATGCGGACATGGTTTATAAGTCGAACGACCGGAATTTTGAAGAAGATGCATGTCCTAAGTCTCGGTTTAAGAGCGAGCTGTAGCATATGCTACAGTCATAACTATTTCGTTGACACAGGCAACCAGCGTGCCCGACAATTCGCTTGCGCTCACCCATGTGAGTGCGGCGAAACGAGGTGCTGAACACACCTCGCCCGCCTGACCAAACCGTTATGGAGGTAACGAGAATGGCTACCGCGAAGTCTACAGCACCCAAGTCGACGAACAAACGCAGCAACGCCACCCACGCACGCGCGAAGCTAACCGACCACGAGGTGGCGCTGATGGCCGAGTTCTTCGAGAACCGCGCGGTCGAGGGCATGACGTCGAAACAAGCGGCCGACGCATTCGTAGGAATGTTGAATCGGCGCCGCTGACCGCTCGAACCTGCTCACCAATGGCGGAGAGAGTGGGATTCGAACCCACGATACGTTTTCACGTATACACGCTCTCCAGGCGTGCGCCTTCGACCGCTCGGCCATCTCTCCGGAGCGGGGAATTCTAGCAGA
>WHTS01000001.1:151401-177471 GCA_009377585.1 Betaproteobacteria bacterium | reverse complement strand
AAGATCGCCGCCGCGGCGTTGCGCGAAAGCGCTTCCTTTACGACTTCTCGCGGATAGACCGAGGTCTGAGTCACGGTCCCGCGGAACATCTCCTGGTACTCGATCAGTCGGTTCTGCGCATCGAGCAGGATCACGGCAAAGACTTCGTGTTCCAGCGCGCCTAGCTTCAACCGTAGGAAGTCGCGCACCACCTGCGGTGAAGTAAACGCGCAGCCGCGACGCACGCGATGACTGAGGACTCGCCTCGCCGCGTGCAGCACCTCGTCGGCACTGGCGGGACGATACTCGCCCTGCTGGTCACGAACGAGGAGAGAAGACTCGAAGGAGGAAGTGACGTTGGACATGAGCGTGCTCCGGTCTGTGTCGGGCGGGATTGCCCGAGACCGGCGAAGCCACGGCGCAGCGCAGTTGTCAGGGTTCGCGAGACGGCCGTCAGGACGCAAGCATGCGAAGCATGCGCAGACCTTGACTGCGAGAACGACGTGGTACGGTGAGAGAAGCAGCAAGGCCGCCCCGAATCGAACTTGGATGGCCACCAGCAGGAGTGGCCCGGCAGCGCTTAGCGCTCACCTTGCAGAGATCTGACCGCTTGCTCAAGCATGGGGATTTTCTGATCTGCATGCGACTACCCAAGAGGACGCGGCTGTACGCTGCAGCAGGTTGTCACTTGATGCGACGTTAGTCAGGATATGCCCACGAATTGCGCTGCTGTGGCAACGGCCGTGGGTTATCCGCACCAAGATAGTGGGGACGCCTCGTCATTTGGACGGCGCCTTCAAGTTCCTGGCGAAGCCAAGGAATTCTCCTATGAGAGCTCTCGGATGGGAAGCAATCAAGTGAATGACAAGGACATGACAGTCGTCGCCGAAACACCTGGGACACATCGGGAGGTCTCCCTTCGAGAGAAGGCGCGCCAGTTAGACGTCTGCGAGGAGACGGTTCGCAGGCACGCCAAGGAGTTGGGCGGGAGGAAAATTGGCAAGCTCTGGCGATTTCCGTATGATGACCGCCGGCTGGCGCTGCCGGACTCCGGGAAGCACGAACATATCGGAGAACAGCAATGCCTTTCAAAAGACGAGGAAGTGAGTACTGGTGGATTCGTGTCGGCGGAGTACGCAAAAGCTCTGGCACTACAGACTACGAGGAAGCCGCGGCATTGGAAACGAAGCGCAAACATGACCGCTGGTTGAGTCAGTACATGGGCGTAAAGCCCAAGCGGACATGGCAGGAGGCCGTAGCGCAGCGAGCAAAGGAAGTGGCTCAATCCATGGCGTCCTGGAGCGATGAGCAGCAAAGACTGTTGTGGTGGGATGCCCATTTGCGGCACGTGAAGGATCTAAACGAGATCACGCGCGAGATGATTGCAAGCATCATCGAAGAATACCGTCCCGTAAATCTCGCGGGCCCTTCGCCGCAAAACACCACCGCGAACAAGTACGTTCGCGCCGTGGCGACCATCCTTAACGCGGCAGAGCGCAAATGGGCTTGGGGAAATCGCGCCCCTCTCCTAAAGACGTATCAGGAGCCGCCAGCGCGCGATGTTTGCCCTACTCCAGTGGAGGTGCTGCGGCTTGTCGACACGCTCCCAGCACATTCGGCGGATATAGCGCTCTACGGGGCGATGACGATGCACCGCCGCGCCAACGTCACCGGGCTCGAGTGGTCAATGATTGACTGGGAAAAAGGGGCCGTGAAAATTGCCGGAAAGCAGACAAAAACCGGCAAGTCAATCTATGTCCCGCTCAATGCGACTGCGCTAGCCATCCTGAAGCGTCGTCGCAAGGCGGCCGACCGACATCCGGTGTACGTCTTCCACTATCGCGGCAACAAGATCTTCCATGTCGTTACTAAAGCATGGAGGAAGCGTCGCGAGGCAGCCGGTCTCGTCGAGAACATCACGTTGCATACAATGCGCCATTGTGGGAATTCGTGGCTGGCGCAGCGTGGCGTACCGGCTGAAATCAGAGCGAGGCTTGGCGGGTGGAGCATGCGGGGAGCCAAGATCATGGACGGCTACACGCATCTTTTCCTCGACAATTTGCGGCCATACCTTGCGATCCTGGACGACGAAATAAATGCCGCGCGCCAAGTCTTGGAGGCGGAAAAGGCAGCCGAAATTGCGGTTGCGAACTGCACTTCAGCACAAACCCGGCACAGAGTTCCGGCCTTGTCGGACACAGTGCAGGGGTAACTGCTTGAAGTTATTGGCGGAGTGGACGGGACTCGAACCCGCGACCCCCGGCGTGACAGGCCGGTATTCTAACCAACTGAACTACCACTCCGTTGTCCGGGGAATCGATTTGGTGGGTGCTGAGAGGGTCGAACTCCCGACATTCGCCTTGTAAGGGCGACGCTCTACCACTGAGCTAAGCACCCGAACCTGGATTCATGCCGGTACGCCGAAGCATCGCTGCCAGCCACCCGCCATCGTTCCTCGGCGAAGCTTGCTAGTTTACCGCGCTCTTCAATTCCTTGCCAGCGCGAAACTTCGGCACCTTGCTTGCGCGTATCTTGATCGCATCGCCGGTGCGCGGATTTCGCCCGGTTCGTGCGGCCCGGCGTCCCACGGAAAAGGTGCCGAATCCCACCAGCGTAACGCTCTGCCCTTTACGCAGCGAAGTCGTAATGGCACCGAGCGCGCCGTTGACTGCCCGCTCGGCGGCGGCCTTGGAGATATCGGCAGCCTTGGCGACCGCTTCGACCAGCTCGGCCTTGTTCACGTAGGTCCCCTTTCGTAGCTTTTTGATCGTAGCCGGCCGGGCGCCGACTCGGTGGTGGAACGCGCTTTATAGCAAGCGTGAAAAGTTGATGTCAAGACAACTGCGATGCACGTGCGCGCCGCAGCACGCAAGGTGCATCGCATGGTGATGGATCTGGGAGAAGGAGCTGAAGCGCGAGCGAAGCGCTCAGTGCTTCATCACGGCGTTGTCCTGATCCGATGCCGCAGGAATAGGCGCCACGTCCTTCGACTCGCTCTCCGCGATCGCAGCGGGCACACGCTCGAGCGCGAGCTCGAGCACTTGATCGATCCACTTCACCGGATGGATATCGAGCCGGTTCTTGATGTTGTCCGGAATTTCGGCCAGATCCTTGGTGTTCTCCTCGGGGATCAGCACGGTCTTTATGCCGCCGCGATGCGCGGCGAGCAACTTCTCCTTCAGTCCCCCGATCGGCAGCACTTCGCCACGCAGCGTGATCTCGCCGGTCATGGCAACGTCCGCGCGCACCGGAATACCGGTGAACACCGACACCAGCGCCGTGCAGATACCGGTACCCGCACTCGGACCGTCCTTGGGCGTCGCACCTTCGGGCAGGTGGATGTGGATGTCATTCTTCTGGTAGAAATCCGGCTCGATGCCGAGTTTGCGCGAACGGTTGCGCACGACGCTCAAGGCCGCCTGCACCGACTCCTGCATCACTTCGCCGAGCTTGCCGGTGGTGATCGTCTTGCCCTTGCCCGGCATGACGACGGTTTCAATGGTGAGCAGCTCGCCGCCCACCTCGGTCCATGCCAACCCGGTGACCTGCCCGATCTGGTTGTTCTTCTCGGCCCGGCCATAGGTGAAACGGCGTACGCCGAGTTGCTTCTCGATATTGCGCGAAGTGACCGTGACCTTGTCGTTACGCTCCTGCTTGAGCAGCAGCGACTTCACCACCTTGCGGCAGATCTTGGAGATCTCACGTTCCATCGCGCGCACACCCGCCTCGCGCGTGTAGTAGCGTACGATGTCGCGGATCGAGCTCTCGGAAACGGTCATCTCCTCTTGCTCGAGCCCGTGATTCTTCATCTGCTTCGGCAGCAGGTAGCGCTGGGCGATGTTGACCTTCTCGTCCTCGGTGTAGCCCGAGAGTCGAATCACCTCCATCCGGTCGAGCAGCGCCGCCGGGATGTTGAGCGTGTTCGCCGTCGCGACGAACATTACGTCCGAAAGATCGTATTCGACCTCGACGTAGTGATCGACGAAGGTATGGTTCTGCTCCGGATCGAGCACTTCGAGCAGCGCCGAGGCCGGATCGCCGCGGAAATCCATGCCCATCTTGTCGACCTCGTCGAGCAGGAAGAGCGGATTGCGCACGCCCACTTTCGACATGTTCTGCAGGATCTTGCCCGGCATCGAACCGATGTAAGTGCGCCGGTGGCCGCGGATTTCCGCTTCGTCGCGCACGCCGCCGAGCGACATGCGCACGAACTTGCGATTGGTCGCGCGCGCGATCGATTGGCCGAGCGAGGTCTTGCCCACGCCGGGTGCACCGACCAGGCACAGGATCGGCGCCTTCACCTTGTCCACGCGCTGCTGGACCGCGAGGTACTCGAGGATGCGCTCCTTCACCTTCTCCAGCCCGTAATGATCCGTCTCCAGCACGCCCTCGGCGGCCTTCAGGTCCTTGCTGATCTTGCTCTTCTTGCGCCACGGCAGCGACACGAGCGCGTCGATGTAATTGCGCACCACGGTGGCCTCGGCCGACATCGGCGACATCAGCCGCAGCTTGCGCAGCTCCGCCTCGGCCTTGGTGCGCGCATCCTTCGGCATGCCGGACTTCTTGATCTTCTTGTCGACCTCGTCTAAGTCCGCGCCTTCCTCGAGCTCGCCCAGCTCCTTCTGGATCGCCTTCACCTGCTCGTTCAGGTAGTACTCGCGCTGGCTCTTCTCCATCTGGCGCTTGACGCGCCCGCGGATGCGCTTTTCCACCTGCAGGATGTCGAGCTCGCCCTCGATCAATCCAAGCAGATGCTCGAGGCGCTTGCGCACATCGAAGATCTCGAGCGCTTCCTGCTTCTGCTCGAGCTTGAGCGGAAGGTGCGCAACGATCGTGTCGGCGAGCCGTCCGGCGTCGTCGATGCCCGACAGGGAGGTGAGAATTTCGGGCGGAATCTTCTTGTTGAGCTTCACGTACTGATCGAACTGCGCAAGCATCGCGCGCCGCATCGCCTCCACCTCGGTGCTCTGGGCAGCTTCGAGCGCAACCGGCACGACCGAGGCGGTGAAATGCGTGCGTGCATCGACCACTTCTTGCACCCGGGCGCGCTGGGCGCCTTCCACCAGCACTTTCACGGTGCCGTCGGGGAGCTTCAGCATCTGCAGGATGTTCGCGATGCTGCCGGTGGCGTACAGGTCCTCGGGACCCGGTTCATCCTTGGCCGCGGACTTCTGCGCGATCAGCATGATGCTCTTGCCCGCCTCCATCGCCGCTTCCAGGGCCTTGATGGATTTCGGCCGGCCGACGAACAGCGGAATGACCATGTGGGGGAAGACCACCACATCGCGCAGCGGCAGCAAAGGCAGCACGAGCGGGCTGGTAGGTTCGGTTTCTGGCATGTCAGGCAACCTCGAAAGGGGTCAACAATCTACCTTGGGGCGAGACGAGCACAAACAACCGCACGCGCATCGCGCCCGCGCGGCCACCAAACGAAACGACGCGCTCGCGCGGCACTACGCCGTGCCGGCGATCTTCGGCTGATCGGCGTAGATCAGTATCGGCCGGACGTCCTCGCCGCCGGCGCCTTCGTCGATGACGACCTTGACCACGTTCTCCATCGAAGGCAGGTCGAACATGGTGTCCAGCAGCGAATGCTCCAGGATGGAGCGCAGGCCTCGCGCGCCGGTCTTGCGCGCCAGCGCCCGGCGCGAAATCGCGTGCAGCGCCTCGTCGCGAACTTCGAGCTCGACGCCTTCCATCGAAAACATGCGCTGATATTGCTTGATCAAGGCGTTCTTCGGCTCGGTCAGGATTTGGATCAATGCCCGTTCGTCCAGCTCTTCCAGCGTCGCCACCACCGGCAGGCGCCCGACGAACTCTGGTATGAGCCCGTATTTGATCAGGTCCTCCGGCTGCACTTCCTTCAGAACAGCGCCGATATCCTTGCGGTTGTCGCGACTATGGACGTCAGCCCCGAAGCCGATGCCGCCCTGCTCGGAGCGCGCGCGAATGACGCGTTCCAGTCCGTCGAACGCACCCCCGCAGACGAACAGGATATTGGTCGTATCGACCTGCACGAATTCCTGGTTGGGATGCTTGCGGCCGCCCTGCGGCGGGACCGAGGCGATGGTGCCCTCGATGAGCTTCAGCAACGCCTGCTGCACGCCCTCGCCCGACACGTCGCGGGTGATGGACGGGTTGTCCGACTTGCGCGAGATCTTGTCGATCTCGTCGATGTAGACGATCCCGCGTTGCGCCTTGTCCACATCGTAGTCGCACTTCTGCAACAGCTTCTGGATGATGTTCTCGACGTCCTCGCCGACGTAGCCCGCCTCGGTGAGCGTGGTGGCATCGGCGATCACGAACGGCACGTTGAGCAGCCGGGCGAGAGTCTGCGCGAGCAGCGTCTTGCCCGACCCGGTCGGGCCGACCAGCAGGATATTGCTCTTGGCGAGCTCGACGTCGTCGCTCTTCGAGAGCGACTTCAATCGCTTGTAATGGTTGTAGACCGCAACCGACAGGATCTTCTTCGCCTGCTCCTGCCCGATCACGTAGTGATCCAGGATGTGGCAGATCTCGTGCGGCACCGGGAGATCGGATTTGGCACCCTTGTTGCCATGCTCGGTCTGGGCCTCTTCGCGGATGATGTCGTTGCACAGCTCGATGCACTCGTCGCAGATGAACACCGACGGACCGGCAATCAGTTTGCGGACCTCGTGCTGGCTCTTGCCGCAAAACGAGCAGTACAGGAGCTTTTCACCGCCGATCTTTTCTGACATATCCGCGAAATCAACCGTCTTGGTTTGAAGGAATTCCAGTTACCCGTTACGTTAGGCGCCGGCTGGCGATGTGGGTTCCGCAGGCTGCCGGCGAACGTCCATTCGCCTATTTGTTCAGCGCCTCCGCACGCCGATTCAACACCTTGTCGACCAGGCCGTACTTCACCGCGTCCTCGCCCGCGAGGAAGGTATCCCGGTCCGTGTCGCGCTCGATCTGCTCGATCTTCTGCCCGGTATGGTGCACGAGGATCTCGTTCAAGCGCTTCTTCAGATAGAGGATTTCGCGCGCGTGGATCTCGATGTCGGAAGCCTGGCCCTGGAAGCCACCCATCGGCTGATGGATCATCACGCGCGAGTTCGGCAGGCAGAAGCGCTTGCCCTTCGTGCCGGCCGCAAGCAGTAGTGAGCCCATGCTCGCCGCCTGGCCGACGCACAGCGTGCTCACGTCCGGCTTGACGAACTGCATGGTGTCGTAGATCGCCATGCCCGCCGAAACCGAGCCGCCCGGGGAATTGATGTAGAAATAGATGTCCTTGTCGGGATTTTCCGACTCCAGGAACAGCAGCTGGGCGACGATCAGATTGGCCGTCACCTCGTTGATCGCACCCACCAGGAACACGACCCGTTCCTTGAGCAGGCGCGAGTAGATGTCGTAGGCGCGCTCTCCGCGGCCGCTTTGCTCGATCACCATCGGAACCAGCCCGAGCCCCTGCGGCCCCACCCAGTCCCCAGTTGCCCAGTCCCCAGTTGCGCGCATCGTCATGCGTTGGCTTTCCCCATCAATTGCTCGAGCGCCGTGGGCTTGTCCTCGACCCGGGCTACCGACAAGGCCCAATCGACCACGTTCTGCTCGATTGCGGCCGACTCGAACTCCTGCAACCGCTCCGGTGAAGAATAGTACCACTTCACCACTTCCTGGGGCTGCTCGAAGCTCTTGGCGTGATGCTCCACGGCCGCCAGAACCTGCTCCGGTTTTGCCTGCAGCGATTGCGCCCGCACCACTTCCCCGAGGATGAGTCCCAACCGTACGCGCCGCTCTGCCTGCGACCTCAGTATATCGACCGGCAGCGGCATATCTTTCGTCTTGATGCCGCGGGATTCCAGGTCTCGCTGCGCCGCCTGTGCCAAATTGCGCATTTCCATCTCGACCAGCGATTGCGGCACGTCGAGGGTCGAGCGGTCGAGCAATCCCTGGAACACCTGGTCCTTCAGGCGGGCTCGGATACGGGCTTCCACTTCGCGTTCGACGTTGACGCGCACCTCTGCGCGCATTTTGTCGAGATCGCCATCGGCGATTCCGAGCGACTTGGCGAATTCGGCGTCGAGCGGCGGCAGCCGTGGCTCTTCGATCGACTTCAACAGGACGGTAAAGTGGGCCGTCTTGCCGGCGACTTCCTTACCGTGGTAGTCGGCCGGATAGGTGAGATCGAAGCTGCGGGTCTCGTTCGGAGCCACCCCCAGAACCGCATTTTCGAATTCGGGCAACATGCGACCAGCGCCCAGCACGATCCGGACATCCTTGCCTTCGCCGCCCTGGAAGGGCTGGCCGTCGACCTCGCCGTGGAAATCGATCGTGACCAGATCGTCCTTCTGCGCAGCGCGCTCGACCGGCTGGTAGTTGGCGCGTTGCTTGCGCAAGACCTCGATCGTCTGCTCGACCTCGGCATCGGTTACTGCGAGCGCCGGGCGTTCGATGGTCGCGTCCGCAAGCTCACCGAGCTTGATCTCGGGATAGACCTCGAAGGTCGCGCTGTATTCGAACTGGTTGTCGCCCTCGCCGCTGGGGAGCGTCTCGAATTTGGGATAACCTGCGACGCGCAAATTATTGTCGCGCACCGCGTCGCCGAAGGTTTTCTGCAGCTTGTCGGCGAGAACTTCCTGGCGGACCTGCGATCCGTATTGCTGCGCCACCACCTTGAGCGGCACCTTGCCCGGACGGAATCCATGCATCTTCACTGTCTGGGCGAGTTTCTTGAGCCGCGTGGATACCTCACTGTCGACATCGCCGGCGGGCAGGCTGATGTTGAGCCGCCGCTCGATATTACCGATCGTTTCTAGATTTGCTTGCATCAGTGCCTCGAAGAATCCGGTGGTGCGAAAGAAGGGACTCGAACCCCCACGCCTTTCGGCGCCAGAACCTAAATCTGGTGCGTCTACCAATTCCGCCACTTTCGCACGGCCGCAAAGCCGGACCCGGCGTAGTTAAACCCCGGACCCGGCGTAGTTAAACCCCGGACCCGGCGTAGTTAAACCCCGGACCCGGCGTAGTTGAACCTCCGGACCGACGTATCCCAATTCCGGACCCGGCGCATCCGAACTCCGGACCTCGCGCATCTGGCTTTGCCGCCGCACGCCGGGTGCTGGCCGTCACGCAAGGACGCCCGGTCATACCGCTCGCATGCGCCCTCACGCGCACGCCCGGGCCAGTCTGCAGCCACGCCCCCGGCGAGCACACAAGTGTAATATTATTAGTCACTTGCCGCTAGCGCCAGTTTCCCTGGGCAGCTTCGTTCCAAACCTTAAGCGCTTGTTCCAAGGTAGCTTTTGATGGCCGTTGGGCACTACGAGAACTTCCCGGTGGCGTCGCTGCTGCTGCCTGCGCATCTGCGCCGTCCTGTGGGCGCAATCTATCGCTTCGCGCGCAGCGCCGACGACATTGCCGATGAAGGCGATTTCCCCGCTCCCGTACGGCTGCAAGGACTGGCTCACTTCGATTCGCAATTGACCTTGATCGAGCGACGAGAGCGCGTGCACGAGCCGCTGTTCGAAGAGCTCGCAACGATGATCGACCGGTTCCGGCTTCCGATCGCGCCCTTCCGCGATCTGCTTTCGGCGTTCTCGCAGGATTGCGTCAAACCCCGCTACGCCGACTTCGCCGAGCTGCTCGACTATTCGCGCCGCTCGGCCAATCCGATCGGTCGGCTGCTCTTGCACCTGTTCGATGCCGACGCCGCCGACACCGCGGTTTGTTCGGATCGCATCTGCACGGCACTGCAGCTGATCAACTTCTGGCAGGACGTTGCGATCGACTACACGAAGGGTCGCATCTACTTGCCGCTCGACGACATGCGCCACTTCGCGGTCACCGAAGCGCAACTGGGCCGCCGCGAGGCCGATGCCGCATTTCGAGCGCTGATGCGCCACGAAGTCGAGCGGACCCGGCGTCTGCTGCACGACGGCGCTGCGCTCGGGCACCGCCTCAGAGGACGCATCGGCCTGGAGATCCGGATGGTGATTGCGGGCGGCGATACGATTCTGCACAAGCTGATCGCGGCCGACTACGATGTATTCCGGCGCCGGCCGGTCCTGCGTGCCTGGGACTGGATATCGATGCTCGCGCGCGCGCTCGGCGGCGATGGCCGGATCAGCGCTCGCTACGCCGCATGAGCGACGGCTCGCTGTTGTGCACGGTGGTCGTTCTCGGCGCAGGCGCCGCATGAGCCCGCACGAATACTGTCGCAGCCGCGCCCTGCAGAGCGGCTCGAGCTTCTACTACAGTTTCCTGTTCCTGCCCGAAGAACGGCGGCGCGCCATCATCGCGTTGTACGCGTTCTGCCGCGAAGTGGACGACGTCGTGGACGAGCTGACCGACCTGTCGGTCGCCCGTATGAAGCTCGCCTGGTGGCGCACCGAGGTCGAAGCGGTATTTGGCGGCAGCCCGCAGCACCCGGTGGCGCGTGCCCTGCTCGACGTCGTCGGCCCGTTCGGTCTCCAACGCGCCCATCTCGACGAGATCATCGACGGCATGGAGATGGATCTCGACCACGGCCGCTATCCCGACTTCGCGGCCTTGCGCGTGTACTGTCACCGCGTGGCGGGCGTCGTGGGCCTGTTGTCCGCCACGATCTTCGGCTACCGCGAAGCGCAAACGCTCGAATACGCACACGACCTGGGCATCGCGTTCCAGTTGACCAACATCATTCGCGACGTCGGCGAGGACGCGCGCCGCGAGCGCATCTACCTGCCGCAGGAGGATCTCGCACGCTACGGCGTGAGCGATGCCGACATCATGGCCGGGCGCACGTCGGCGAACATGCGCGATCTCATGCGCTTTCAGGTCGCGCGAGCGCGCAGCTTCTATAGCCAGGCCCTTGGGCAGCTTCCTTCCGCCGACCGGCGCGCGCAGCGCGCCGGACTCGTCATGGCCGCGATCTACCAGCGCCTGCTGGACGAGATCGAAGCCGACGCGTGCCAAGTGCTGAACGCGAAAATTTCCCTCACACCCGTCACCAAGCTGTGGCTCGCCTGGAAGACCTGGCTCACGGCGTGAGGGCGAGGCACGCATGAACGATGCCGCGCCGCCGGCGCAGGTCGGCATCGTCGGCGGCGGTTATGCCGGCATGGCGGCCGCGGTGACGCTGGCGCGCCGCGGCGTTCGGGTCGCGGTCTACGAGGCCGCACGCCAGCTCGGCGGCCGCGCCCGCAGCGTCGTTCGCAACGAGCACAAGCTCGACAACGGCCAGCATATTCTGATCGGCGCGTACCGCGAAACGCTCGCGCTGATCGCCGAGGTCGGCAGGCATGCCGACCCGCTCATGCGCATACCGCTCGAGTGGACGGTCCTGCCCGAGTTTGCCATGCGCGCGGCGCGTTTGCCGGCGCCATGGCATCTCGCCGTCGGGCTACTGCGCGCCAAAGGCTTGAGCCCGGCCGCTCGCGTAGCCTGCGTACAATTCATGGCATGGGCGCAGCGCGCCCGCTTCCGCCTCGCGCGGGATACGACAGTGGCCGAGCTGCTGGCGAGCCATCGCCAGCATGCGAGCGCGATCCGCTACCTGTGGGAGCCGTTGTGCGTGGCAGCCTTGAACACGCCCCTGGCGCAAGCCTCGGCGCAGGTGTTCCTGAACGTTTTGCGCGACGGGCTTGCATCCGAGCGCTCCGCATCGGATCTCCTGTTGCCTCGGATCGATCTCGGCGCCTTGTTTCCCGAGCCGGCAGCCGACTACGTCCGCAGCCGCGGCGGTGAGGTGCGGCTCGGCGCCGCGGTGGCGCGCATCGAACCGGATGCGGGCGGATTCACGTTGCACAGCACGAATGGCCCCATGCACGTCCGCTGCTTGATCGTGGCTACGCAACCCACGCGCGTGACCGCGTTGCTCGGCCATATGGGGCCGCTCGCCTCGGACCTCGCGCCAATCGCGCAGATGACCTACCAGCCGATCGTCACGATCTATGCGCAATACGCAGCCTCACCCGCACGCAGCACGGCGATGCTCGGCTCGAGCGGCGGAACGACGCAATGGCTGTTCGACCGCGGCGCGATCACGGGCCAGCGCGGGTTGCTCGCCGCCGTCATCAGCGCGCGTGCGAGAGACCGCCTGACCAGCCACGACGCGCTCGCTCGCCACGTGCAGGACGAGATCGCCGGCGTCCACCCCGATCTCGGTCCGGCGCAGTGGTGCCAGGTCATCGAGGAGAAGCGCGCAACCTTTGCCTGTGTCCCCGGCATGAAGCGCGCCGCTTCGATCACCGCAGTGCCGCGACTGTTCCTCGCGGGCGATTACACCGAGCCCGACTATCCGGCGACGATCGAGGCGGCGGTGAGAAGCGGTTTACGCTGTGCCGCAGCCGCGCACGAGGCGCTCGCCACGGGGTAAGGATCGAAAGATGGCGGTGTAAGATACGCCGTTGATTCCAACAAACGTGCGGAGACAGCCTTGACGCAGCGCGAATCGATGGCCTATGACGTCGTAGTGGTCGGAGGCGGGCCAGCGGGACTCGGTGCAGCCATACGCCTGAAGCAATTGGCGGCCGAGAAGGGGACGGAGGTGAGCGTCTGCCTGCTCGAGAAGGGATCCGAGATCGGTGCGCACATCCTCTCGGGCGCGGTCATGGACCCGCGCGCGCTCACCGAGCTCATCCCCGACTGGCAGGCGCAGGGCGCGCCGTTGAACGCGCCGGTGAGCGAGGACCGCTTCCTCTTCCTGGCCGAAAGCGGATCGTTCCGGGTTCCCTACATGTTTCTGCCGGCGTGCTTTCGCAACCACGGCAACTACGTCGTGAGCTTGGGCAACGTCTGCCGCTGGCTCGGCACCCAAGCCGAGGCGCTCGGGGTCGAGATCTTTCCGGGCTTTCCCGCGGCCGACGTGCTCTACAACGACGACGGCAGCGTGAAGGGTGTGGTCACCGGCGATCTCGGCATCGGCAAGGATGGCGAGCGGACCGACAACTATCAGCCGGGCATGGAGTTGCACGCCAAGTACACGCTTTTCGCCGAGGGTTGCCGCGGACACCTCGCGCGCCGGCTGCAAGAGCGGTTCAGCCTGCGCGAAGCGTGCGATCCGCAGGTTTACGGCATCGGGCTGAAGGAGTTGTGGCAGATCGATCCGGCAAAACACCAGACCGGGCTCGTGATGCACACCGCCGGCTGGCCGCTCGACCGCTCGACTTACGGCGGCTCCTTTCTCTATCACATGGAAGACAACCTGGTCGCGGTCGGCTTCGTCGTAGGCCTCGGCTACAGCAATCCCTTCCTCAATCCTTACGAGGAATTCCAGCGCTACAAGACGCATCCCGTGGTTCGCGGCTTCTTCGAAGGCGGCAAGCGGCTCGCGTACGGCGCACGCGCGATCTCGGCGGGCGGCCTGCAATCCCTGCCCAAGCTGGTTTTCCCGGGCGGCGCATTGATCGGCGACGACGCCGGCTTCCTCAACGCGCCGCGAATCAAGGGCAGCCACGCGGCGATCAAGTCCGGCGCGCTCGCGGCCGAAGCGGTGTTCGAGGCGCTCGGCGCCGAGCGTTCGTCCGATGAGCTCGCGGCCTATCCGGAGGCGTTTCGTCGCAGCTGGCTCTACGAGGAGCTCTACAAGGCGCGCAACTTCAAGCCCTGGATGAGCAAGGGGCTCGTCACCGGGACGCTGATGGTGGGCTTCGACCAGGTGGTCCTGGGCGGCAAGGCGCCCTGGACGCTGCACCATACGCACGCGGATAACGAGACGCTCGCCGACAAACGCAACGTCCAGCCCATCGAGTATCCCAAGCCCGATGGCGTGCTCACCTTCGACCGGCTCTCGTCGGTGTTCGTCTCCAACACCAATCACGAAGAGAACCAGCCGGCGCACCTGACGCTGAAGGATGCGAGCATCCCGATCCGCATCAACCTGGAGCGCTACGACGCTCCCGAGCAACGCTATTGCCCGGCCGCCGTGTACGAAATCGTGCGGGACGCGGACGGGAACAATCCGCGGCTGCAGATCAACGCGCAGAACTGCGTCCACTGCAAGACCTGCGACATCAAGGATCCGACCCAGAACATCGTCTGGGTCACCCCGGAAGGCGGCGGCGGACCGAATTACCCCAATATGTGAGGAATGATTCGCGGCGTGTGAGTGAAGGATGAATGCGTGAAATGTGAAAGGTGACGCAATGGCGTGAAGGACGCCGACTGTCACGTTTCACTTCTTCACTCCTTCACGTTTCACGCAATCATCTTCGCTCGCCCCCATCCCAGTGCTACAATCGCGCCCCTCCTGTAGGTGCCGCGCAATGTCAGCCCCCATCCGCAACATCGCCATCATCGCTCACGTCGACCACGGCAAGACCACGCTGGTCGACAAGCTGCTGCGTCAGGCCGGCGTATTCGCCGCCCATCAACACGTCGCCGAGCGCGTCATGGACTCGAACGACCTCGAGCGCGAGCGCGGCATCACCATTCTTGCCAAGAACACTGCGGTCGAATTCGAAGGCATCAAGATCAACATCGTCGATACGCCGGGACACCGCGATTTCGGCGGCGAAGTGGAGCGGGCGCTGTCGATGGTCGATGGCGTGCTGGTGCTGGTGGACGCAGTCGAAGGTCCCATGCCGCAAACCCGCTTCGTGACCCGCAAGGCGCTCGCGCTGGGTTTGCGCCCGATCGTCGTGGTCAACAAGGTCGATCGCGACGGGGCGCGGCCGGAGTGGGTCGTAAGCCAGACCTTCGATCTGTTCGACCGGCTCGGCGCAACCGAAGACCAGCTCGATTTTCCGATCGTCTACGCCTCCGCGCTGCAAGGCTGGGCGGTGCTGGATCTCGCGGACGCACCGCGCCAGTTCGATGGCGACCAGGCAAGCGCGAGTGCCTCCATGCGACCGCTGTTCGAGGCGATCCTGAGCTACGTCGCCCCGCCCGCCGGCGATCCGGACGGCGCATTCCAGCTGCGCATCAGCGCGCTCGACTACTCGAGCTACGTCGGCCGCATGGGCATCGGGCGCATCAGCCGCGGGCGCCTGCGTCCCGCGCAGGATATCGTCGTGCTCAGCGCCGACGGCGAACCCGTGCGAGCACGCATCGGCCAGTTGCACGGTTTCCGCGGCCTGGAGCGCATACCGCTCGATGAGGCGGCGGCGGGCGACATCGTCGTCGTCAGCGGGGTGGAAGCAGTGAGCATCGGCGCGACCCTCGTCGATCCGGAACACCCGGAATTCCTACCGGTGCTCGCCGTGGACGAGCCGACGCTGACCATGACCTTCCAGGTCAACACCTCTCCGTTCGCCGGGCAGGAAGGGCGCTTCGTCACCAGCCGCCAACTGGGCGAGCGGCTCGCACGCGAGCTGAATACCAACGTCGCACTGCGGGTCGAGGAGACGCCCGATCCCGACATCTTCCGTGTCTCCGGGCGCGGCGAGCTGCATCTCACCATCCTGCTCGAGAACATGCGCCGCGAAGGCTACGAGCTCGCGGTCGGCCGGCCGCAGGTCATCACGCGCACCGTCGACGGCGTGATTTGCGAACCGTTCGAAGCGTTGACGATCGACCTGGAAGACGCGCACCAGGGTGCGGTCATGGAAGCCCTCGGCACGCGCCGCGCCGAGCTCACCGACATGGCGCCCGACGGCAAGGGCCGGGTACGGCTCGATTACCGCATACCGGCGCGCGGGCTGATCGGATTCCAGAACGAGTTCCTCAACCTCACGCGCGGCTCGGGGCTGATGAGCCACGTGTTCGACGATTACGCGCCGATGAAGCCCGACATGCCGGGACGGCGCAACGGCGTGCTCGTCTCCGGCGACAACGGCGAGGCGGTCGCGTACGCGCTCGGCAAGCTGCAGGAGCGCGGGCGGCTTTTCGTCAAGCCGGGCGATCGCGTCTACGAGGGCATGGTGATCGGCATTCACAGCCGCGACAACGATCTCGCCGTCAATCCGGTGAAGGCGAAGCAGCTGACCAACTTTCGCACCGTGCTCAAGGACGATGCGATCCTGCTCACCCCGCCCATCGCCGTCTCGCTCGAGTACGCGGTGGAGTTCATCGCCGACGACGAGCTGGTGGAGATCACGCCCAAAACGATCCGCATCCGCAAGCGTCACTTGAAGGAGCACGAACGCAAGCGGGCCGCACGCGGTGCCGAGCGCGCCACTGTCGACTGAAGAAGACCACCCCGTCCGCGCTTCGCGCGTCCCGCCCCTCCTTCACAGGAGGGGAGCTTGGTCTTCCCCTCCTCTCACGGGAGCGGAGCTCGGTCTTCCCCTCCTCTCACGGGAGCGGAGCTCGGTCTTCCCCTCCTCTCACGGGAGCGGAGCTCGGTCTTCCCCTCCTCTCACGAGGAGGGGTGGCGCGCAGCGCCGGGGTGGTGTGGTGAACCCCGTCCGCTCCGTGTTCTCGGAACGACCGCAAAGCCAACGCGGTGGCGGCGCCGTCAGAAAGGAAGCAGGCTCGTCGCGTTGCCGAGCAGCGCCTGCTTGAGCCGCCCATCGACCGGCCTGTCGCCCAGCCAGATGCGCAGCAGCGCCCGGTTGAAATCCGCGCCTGGTATGGTGATCCGCGTAACGCCGTTGATGGTCACGCGCGTTCCTATTCCCGGCAGGTAATCGAGCAGCACCGTGCCGCCCTGATTGATGCGGCCGATCTGATGCATCATCGCCGCCAGGTCGCGAATGCGCGTCTCGAGCGGAGCCAGCTCGGGCGGTTGATTGTTGGCAGCCAGCCCATCGTGCAGCGCGCCGATGAACTGATCCGCGCTGATCTGCTCCTGCAGGATGTGCATCGCGATGCGCTTTGCCCCCGGATCCGACAACACCGCATCGGAGACCGTCATCTCCTTGGTAAGGTACAGCGCGGCGACATAGACCTTGGCGATGACAAGCTTGCGCCGCACGCCGGCGCCGTTCAGCACCAGCTCCGGCACACCCTGCGCGATGTAGATGCGATCGTCGACCCGCACACCTTCCACTTCGGCGGCGTGAACGGCGAGCCCAACGGCATAGAGTGCGAACGAAACCAGCAGCGTACGCGCAAACATTGCGAGGGTTCCCTGAGCTGGCTTCGATGTTAAGCCAAGCCCGGTGGAGCGGCAATCGGGTCCGAGCGTAAGAATCTGCGCCGTACGCGCGAATGGGCGATGCGGATGTGCGATGCGGCTAGACGGATTCCAATATGCCGGCGGCACCCATGCCGGTGCCGATGCACATGGTCACCATGCCGTACTTCTTGCCGCGGCGCCGCAGCCCGTGCAGCAGGGTCGCGACCCGAATCACGCCGGTAGCGCCCAGTGGATGGCCCAGCGCGATCGCCCCGCCGAGCGGATTGACGCGCTCCCGGTCGAGCCCGAGATCGCCGATCACCGCCAGGCTTTGGGCCGCGAACGCCTCATTCAGCTCGATCCAGTCGATGTCCGCGAGCGCGAGGCCCGCCTGCTGCAACGCCTTCGGAATCGCCTTCACCGGGCCGATACCCATGATGTCGGGCGGCACCCCGGCCACCGAGTAGCCGACGAAGCGCCCCAGCGGTTGCAAGCCGTAGCGCTTGACCGCTGCTTCGCTCATGAGGACCGCCGCCCCCGCGCCATCCGACATCTGGGAGCTGTTGCCCGCGGTCACCGAACCCTTGGCCGCGAACACCGGCTTCAGCCGCGCCAGGCCTTCCGGGCTGGTATCGGCACGCGGTCCTTCGTCGGCAGTTGCGAGGCGCGATTTCACGGCCACTTCGCGCGTGGCGAGATCGGGCACGCGGTCCTCGATCCGGTACGGCGTGATCTCGTCGCGAAACTCGCCCGCCTGGGTTGCGTGCAAGGCCCTGCGATGACTTTCGGCCGCGAACAGATCCTGCGCTTCGCGCGATATCTTCCATTGCTGCGCCACCCGTTCGGCCGTCGCGCCCATGCCGAAGGCGATGCCGACATTCTCGTCGCGTTCGAAGATCGCGGGATTGTAGGAGACCTTGTTGCCGCCCATCGGCACCATGCTCATGCTCTCGGTGCCGGCGGCGATCATCACCTCGGCCTCACCCAGGCGGATGCGATCGGCGGCCAGCGCCACGGCCTGCATGCCCGAAGAGCAGAAGCGGTTGATCGTCATGCCCGATACCGAGCTCGGAAACCCGGCCAATAGCAAGCCGATGCGGGCGACGTTCATCCCTTGCTCGGCCTCGGGCATCGCGCAGCCCACGATTACGTCCTCCACCTCGCCCGGCGAAACGCCGGGACACTGCGCCATCGCGGCGCGCAGGGCGTGCGCGAGCAGATCGTCAGGGCGTGTGTTGCGGTACATCCCGCGCGGGGCTTTACCCACGGCGGTGCGCGTGGCTGCAACGATATAGGCATCCTGGATTTGTCGGGTCATGATCCGACTCCGATCTTGTCTGTAAAGGCACGCTCGAATGCTAGCTTTCCCTCACCCTCGATCCCTCTCCCGGAGGGAGAGGGAAGACAGGCTCCCCTCTCCCTCCGGGAGAGGGGCTGGGGGTGAGGGAACGGCGTGCAAGTCATCTTTCGAACGTTCGCTAGTTGCGCAGCGGCTTGCCGGTCTTGAGCATGTGGTCGATGCGCGCCTGGGTCTTCTCGGTCGCGATGAGCTCCATGAAGTGCGCGCGCTCCAGATCGAGCAGCCAATCTTCGTCCACGAGGCTGCCCGCTTCCACCTCGCCGCCGCAAATCACCGTGGCTACCTTGGTGCCGATCAGATAATCGTGCTCCGAAATGTAGCCGCCCTCGAGCATGTTGACCATGAACGCCTGGAAGGTTGCGATGGCGCTGCGGCCGGCCACCGGAATGCTGTGCGGGCGCAGCGGTGGGCGGTAACCGCTTTCGGCCAGCGCGCGCAGCTGCGCCTTCGCAACCGTCAGCAACTCGAAGCGATTCATCACGATCGTATCGGCCGCGCGCAGATAACCCAGCTCCTTCGCGTGCTCGCCGCTGCGCGCGACCTCGGCCTTGGCGATCAGCTCGAAATAGCGCCGCACGAACGGAAACAGATCCGCACCGCGCGCTTCCTGCGCGGCGCGCAGGGCCGCTTCCTTGCAGCCGCCGCCGGCGGGCAGCAGGCCCACGCCCGCCTCCACCAGCCCCATGTACGTTTCCAGCGTGGCGACCGCGCGGTCGCAATGCATGATGAACTCGCAGCCGCCGCCGAGTGCGAGCCCGTCCGCGGCCGCTACCGTCGGTATGGTGCAATAGCGCAAGGCCTGGGTCGTGGTCTGGAATTTCTCCACGATCTTCTCGACCTCGGCCAAGCGACCCGCCATCAACTGATCGGCCACGCCCATCTGGCGCGCGGCCTTCAGCGCCAGCGATTCCGCCTCGCGACGAAGCTTGCGGAAGACCCGCCCCACGCTCGACGGCTCCGAACGGCGTTGCCCACCGCCGCCGTCTTTCTTGAGGTTTGCGCCGATCGAGAACGGCGCCTCGGTCTGCCAGATTGCGAGGCCGGCGAAATCGCGCTCGGCAATCTCGATCGATTGCAGCACGCCGTCCAGCACGTCTTCGCCGATCGCGTGCATGCGGCTCTTGAAGCTGACGATCGCGATGTCGTCGCCGGTGTGCCAGAGGCGCACGCCGCTATTCTCGAACGCGGTCTCGCCGTATTGGCGCGTCTCGCCGAGCAAAACGTCGGGGAAAGGCTGGCGCCGGTAGACCGAAAGCGTGGAGCGCGGTACATCGGCGTTCTGCGCCGGCGAGTACGAGCCGAGCGGTCCATGAACACCGGTGCGCGCAGGCTCGCGCACCCACGCAGGCAGCGGCACGTTCGCCATCGTGCGGCCCTGCGCGATGTCTTCGCCGATCCACGCGGCCACCTGCTGCCAGTCGGCCGACTGCCAGATCTCGAACGGACCGCGATCCCAGCCGAAGCCCCAGCGAATCGCCAGATCGACATCGCGCGCGCTGTGTGCGATGGACTCGAGATGCGCCGCGCAGTAGTGAAAGGTATCGCGGAAGATGCACCACAGGAACTGCGCCTGCGGATGGCTCGATTCCCGCAACTGCTTGAACTTCTGCGTGTCATCGGAGAGCTTGAGGATCTCGACCACCGCTTCGTCCGCCTTGCCGGTGGACGGACGATAGTCCTTGTGCTGCGGGTCGAGCACCCGGATCTCGTCGCCGACTTTCTGGTATACGCCGCGGCGCGTCTTCTGTCCGAGCGCGCCCGACGCGATCAGGTCCTGCAGCCATTGCGGCAGGGTGTAATAACGATGCCACGGGTCGTCGGGCAAGGCTTCCGCCATCGTTCCCACGACGTGAGCGAAGGTATCGAGCCCGACCACATCCGCCGTGCGAAAGGTCGCGCTCTTGGGCCGCCCCACCCGCGTTCCAGTCAGATCGTCCACCACGTCGAAGCCGAGTTGCAGCCCCTCGGCATGATGCAGCGTGGCCAGCATGGAGAACACGCCGATGCGATTGGCGATGAAGTTCGGCGTGTCCTTGGCCCGTATCACGCCCTTGCCGAGGGTGCTCACCAGGAAGCGCTCGATGCCGTCCAGATGCACGGGATCGGTGGCTGTCGCCGGGATGACCTCGACCAGTTGCATGTAGCGCGGCGGATTGAAGAAGTGCACGCCGCAGAAGCGCGCGCGTAACGGCTCGGGCAGCGCCTGCGACAGCTGCTCGATGTTGAGCCCCGAGGTATTGCTGACAAAGAGCGCGTTTTCGCCGATGTGGGGCGCTACCTTCGCATACAGGTCGCGCTTCCAGTCCATGCGCTCCGAGATCGCCTCGATCACCAGGTCGCATTCCTTCAGCAGGCCGAGATGCTGATCGTAGTTCGCCGCCTCGATCGCATCGGCCCTGGAACGCACCGACAGCGGACTGGGCTCGAGCTTGCGCAGGTTGTCGATCGCCTTCAGCACGTTGCCGTTCGGGTCGCCTTCCTTCGCCGCCAGCTCGAACAGCACCACCGGGACGTCGGCGTTCACCAGGTGCGCCGCGATCTGGGCACCCATGACGCCCGCGCCCAGAACCGCAGTTTTGCGAACGACGAATGGCGAGGCACTCATGGCGATCCCTCAAGCGACAAACGCGCCCGGGCAACCATCAGAACGAGTGCGAGTACGCAGCCGTCAGGATGTCCGCCCGGTCCTCGAAATGTCCGGTTTGGCGAAAGGCCGTACCGAAGACCTGGGTGTTCACCTTGGAATCGCGCACGAACTCATGCGCATAGCCCAGCTCGATTTTTCCGTTCTTCGACACCGTGTACTGCGCGCCCAACGCGACCCAGAAGCGATCTTCGTCGGGCAGCCGGGCGGTGCGATCGGTATTGTTGGTCGGCGTTGGATCGTAGGCCAGCCCGAAACGGAACTTCCAGGCCGCGCTGTGCCGGTAGTTCGCGCCGACGCTGATGCGCCAGGTGTCTTTCCAGTTGGTCGGGAGCGTCGCGCCGACCAGCGCATTACCCGCCACGGGACAGACACCAAAGGAAACATTGCGACAAATCGGCACGATCGACTTGATCCGGCTCCAGCGCGTCCAGGTCAAGTCGGCCATCAGCTCCCATTGCGGCGTGACGGCGCTGAAGATGCTGAGCGAGACGTTCTCCGGAACGCGCAGATCCGCCCGCACGTTCGCGTTCGCCGCCGGCACGCCCGAGAACGATGCATCGCCTTCGAGCTCGTACTTGATGGACGAGCGGTAGTGCAATCCGACGCGCGTGCTGGGCGACGCCTGCACCGCGATGCCGACGTTGAAACCCCAGCCGATGTCGTCGGCTTCGAGCTTGGACCTGCCCAGCTGACTCGCGTTGGTCAGCTCGGCTTCCAGATACTGCGCGCTCACGCCGGCGCCGATGCTCACATTGGGCGCCACCTTGTAGGCGATCGACGGATTGATGTTGACGGTCTTGATCTCGGAGCTGAGCGCGATGCGCTGGCCGATCCAGCCCGAGTCGAATTCGGTCTTCAAGCCGAACGGTGCATTCACGCCGACGCCGAAGCTCAGATTGTTGCCGAGGCTCATGGCGAAGTAGCCGTTCGGCACGACCGCCCAATCGCCGCCGTCGCCGCCATTGCCGCTGCCCAGGACCGCAGGAATGGTGGAGCCCTCGTTGCGAAACTTGAAGGACGGTCGCAGCAAGTGACCGGCGAGCGAGAAATGCTTGCCTTGCGGCAGCGCCGACATCGCTGCCGGATTGGTCCAGACGACGCTTGCATCCTCCGCACCGGCTGCGCCGCCCGCATTGGCGTTTCCCGTCCCCGGGCCGGTTTGCGTCGCGATGCCAAAAGCGCCGCCGTAAGCCGATCCCGCCGCCATGGCGAACGCGGCTCCAATCGAAGTTCCGATCAAGCTCCGTTTCATCGCTCTCCTCCTGCAGGGCAACCCGGGGCCATCGTACGCCAAAGACCGCCGGGCCGCGATCACGCTCGCATGGGCTCGAGATCGGCTCATGCGCCATCCTGTTGCGGCGATACGACACGCGGCTGGCGTTCGTCGTCGACCGCGACGTAGGTGAGCGTCGCTTCAGTCACCTTGACGCATACGTCTCCGAGTGGGCGCCGGTGCGCGAACACTTCCACGTCGACGGTGATCGAGGTGCGGCCGACGCGAACGACTTCGGCATAGAAGCTCACCAGGTCGCCGACGAACACCGGCTTGCGAAACACGAACGAATTGACCGCGACGGTGGCAACGCGCCCGCGCGCTCGGCGAATAGCCGGGATGCTGCCTGCGATGTCCACCTGCGACATGATCCAGCCGCCGAAGATATCGCCGGCGTAGTTCGCATCCGAAGGCATGGGCACCACGCGCAATACCGGATCGCGCTCTATTGTGGAATCGTCGGTCATGTTGGCTATCCTTTGCGGTGAAACGTGAAGGGTGAAGAGTGAAGGCGCCGGTCAGCGCCATTCACCCTTCACTCCGTCACCCTTCACCCTTCACTCCATTCACCCTTCATGCTCCCTCTCAATGTCCAACGTACATCGCATCCAGCTCAGCATAGAACTTCTCCATCACCTTCGCCCGCTTGAGCTTCATCGTGGGCGTGAGCAGGCCGTTTTCCACGGTCCATGGCTCCAGCGTCAGAGTAATCCGGCGCACCTGCGCATAGCCGGGAAACTCGCGCATCTGGGCGCCGAGGCGCTCCAGCGCCCGGCTCAGAACCGACTCTTCGCGCACCGCCTCTTCGGCTTGGCCGTCGACGCCGAGCGCGGCAGCCATCTGCTCCCACTCCTCCTGCTTCAGCACCGCGATCGCCGACAAATAGGACTTGCCCTCGCCGATGAGCAGCACCTGTTCGAACAAGGGGTCGCGCATGATGGCGGCCTCGATGTCGACCGGTGGCACCTTCTCGCCGTTGGACAGCACGATGATCTCCTTCAGCCGGCCCGTAATGAAGATGTGCCCTGCCTCGTCGATGCGCGCGGTGTCGCCCGTGTTGAGCCAGCCGTCGGCGGTAAACACGGTCGCCGTCGCCTCGGGATTGTTCCAGTACCCCATCATGATGTTCGGCCCCCTGGCGTGCAGGGCGTCGTTCTCGCCGACACGCACCTCCACGTCGCGAATCGGCGTGCCGACGCTTGCGGGCACGTTGTCCTCGAGGCTGTTGGCGCTGATGATCGGGCTCGACTCGGTGAGGCCGTAACCCTGCAGAATGGTCAGGCCCAGCCCGATGAACACACGCGAAATGTCGGGGGGCAGCGCCGCGCCGCCCGACAGCGCCGCACGCAGATTGCCGCCAAGGCGCGCGCGGATCTTGCCCGCGACCAAAGCGTCGAGCAGCGGCCACAGCAGCAACGATGGCGACCAGCTTGCCCGACCCTGAGCGTGCTCGAATCGCCGCCAGCCCACGTCGACCGCTTTTTGAAAGAGCTTGCCCCGAATCGCAGGGCCTTCCGCGAGGCGCGCCTGAATGGCGCCGTAGACGCGCTCGTAGATGCGCGGCACCGAGATCAGTATGGTCGGCCGCACGCTCACGAGGTCTTCGCTCAGCGCCTGCACGGAGCGCGCATAGGCCGTGAGCGCTCCGGTCATCACGGTGAGGTAGTAGCCCACCGTGCGCTCGAAGGTGTGCGACAGCGGCAGGAACGACAGGAAGACGTCGTCGCGCCGCACCGCCATCTTGAGCGTCGCCGCATAGGCGTTGGTGAGCATGTTGTTGTGCGACAACATCACGCCCTTGGGCCGCCCGGTGGTGCCCGAGGTATAGACGATCGAGGCGAGCTGCATCGGGTCGGCATTGACATGTGCGACCTCGGTCGCCTCTTCGGGCAGCCAGCGCTCGACGTAGAGCACGCGCTCGTCGCCCGTGCCGCCTTCCGGGCGCTTCATCAGCAGCACCCGGACGAGCCCGCCGAGCTGGTCGCGTACCGACTCGAACGCGCGCCACTGCTCCGCCGACTCGAGCAGCAGGACCTTCGCGCCCGAGTCCTTGACGATGTAAGCCACGTTGTCGGGCCGGTCCTGGGTGTAGAGCGGCACCACGACCGCGCCCAGGCCCATGGCGGCCTGGTCGTAGATGACCCAGGCGGTGCAGTTGCGCAACATGACGGCCACCCGATCGCCCGGACTCACCCCGTCGCGGTTGAGCGAGTGCTGCCAGCGCGCAACCTGCCGGTGCATGTCCTGCCAGGTGTGGTCGCGCCAACGTCCTTCGGCTTCATCGTACTCGCGATAACCGGCGGCATCCGGCGTACGCCGCACCCGCTCGGCAAAGAGCCCGTCGAGCGTCTTTGCTTCCGTGACCGAAATGGTGTCGACTTCGCGGCCGTTCTCAGCCATGCATCCTCCTCGCCTGGTGTCGTTGTCGTTTTCCGCTCGCGCGATCGTTGGCCGCGCTCCCTGGTCTCACCCGGCCGCCGCCTCCGAACCGTTGATGTTCACCTGCCGCCAAGGCTCTAGCGGCCTGGCGTCGATTCGCTTTGCGGTCGATCCCCACTGCGGGGACACCTCCGAACCGATTGATGCAAATGAACCGCCAAGCTGTCGGTGCCCGGCGCCATTCGCTTTGCGGTCGATCCCCACTGCGTGGGGCCCCTCGCCCGGGAAGCTCATGTCGCCGCCCCTCGCCCGGTAAGCTCACGTCGCCCCCTGGCGCGCCGCTTCGAACGCACGCCGCAAAGGCTCGAAGCTCACCGGCTCGGTGGTCTGGAAGAGCTCGCTGCGTTCGAGGTCGCGCGGGAAGTCGTCCACCATGATCGCCTTGCGGCGCAGCCGCGCCGCCCGCTCCAGCATCGCGGCCTCCTCGGCGCTGATGACGCCGGACGCAAGGCTTGCCTCGATCTGCTCCGCCGGCCACCGCGCCGTGATCGTTTTCGCGCGCACAGCCGCGTTGATCTTCGCTTCAACCGGCTCGGCCGTGATGACCGCTCGCAGTGCCGCTTCCAGCGTTCCGATCGGATCGCTCTCATCGCTCGGAATGTAGGCGCCGCGCGTCAGGCGCTCACGCGCCGGACCGGGTGTGCCTAGGGTGAGCGCGATGTCGCCGCCGATGTCGTCCGGGGGAACCCGAAACAGGCGTCCGAGCGGAAACACGGTCCAGCGCATCAGCATGGCGGCCCCGCCACTGGGCAGGTTGCAGAACACCGCGAAGAACGCTTCCTGGATGCGATAGAGCGCATCGCGCACACCCCAGTGCAGCATCGGCAGATCGTCCGCCGGCGAGCCTGCGTCGTGATAGCGCTTGAGCGCCGCACACGCGAGGTACATCTGGCTCAGGATGTCGCCGAGGCGCGCCGACAGCAACTCGCGCCGCTTGAGCGAACCACCGAGGATCAGCATGCACATGTCGGCGACGAAGGCGAAACCGGCCGACATGCGCGTGAGCTGCTGATAGTAGCGCCGCGTATGGCGATCGCCCGGCACGCGCGCAAGCCGCGCTTCGCTCAAGCCCAGCCACAGCGAGCGGCAGACATTGGTGACGACGAACCCGACATGACCGAAAAAAGCGCGATCGAAGCGCACCAGCGCGCGCCGAGCGTCCGCATCCTGCGTCGCCTCGATCTCCTCGCGCACGAACGGATGGCCGCGAATCGCACCCTGGCCAAAAATAATCATCGAACGCGTCAGGATGTTCGCGCCTTCCACAGTGATGGGAATGGGCGTGGCCTGGTACGCGCGTGCGAGATAGTTGTTCGGTCCGAGACAGATGCCCTTGCCGCCATGGACGTCCATGGCGTCGTTGATGACGCGCCGGCCGCGCTCGGTCAGATGGTATTTGACGATCGCCGATACCACCGCCGGCTTCTCGCCCA